>CATIYQ010000092.1 GCA_949739465.1 uncultured Peptococcaceae bacterium
CGGGGCAAAAAATGCAGTGCTGCCTATTATGGCTGCAACGTTGTTGTCAAAAGAGCCTTGTTTATTGGAAAATGTGCCGCTCTTAAATGATGTTTTTGTTATGATACAGGCGCTGGAGCAATGCGGCGTTAAGTGCAAATGGGAAGGGGATTCCCTTTATATTGACCCGTCTGGCGCTTATGCCGGCGTGTTGCCGGAGATTCTTACGAAGAAAATGCGGGCGTCTAACTTAATTTTAGGTCCGCTCTTGGCAAGATTCGGTGAGGTAATGCTGCCCTTCCCGGGCGGTTGCAACATCGGTTCTCGTCCTATGGATTATCATCTCAAAGGATTGGAACTGCTAGGTGCTGAAATTGGTGAGAAAAACGGTTTTTTTGAAGCGAAAACGACTCGACTCAAGGGAAGTGAAATATGTCTGGACTTCCCTAGTGTGGGAGCAACGGAAAACGTGTTAATGGCTGCCTCTCTTGCCGAGGGGGAAACGGTGTTGCAAAACGCTGCCAGAGAACCTGAAATTATAGATTTAGCTGATTTTCTGATATCTTTGGGTGCAAAAATTATCGGTGCCGGTACGGACGTGGTGGTTATCCAAGGCGTGCCTGCTTTGGGCGAGAAAAAAGATTTGACTTACCGCATTATGCCGGACCGTATCGAGGCAGGGACTTTTATGATGGCGGCTGCCATTACTGGTGGTGATGTCGTAATAAAGGATGTAGACGCTGAGGATTTGGTAGCTGTTATTGCTAAGCTAAAGGAAGCGGGATTGCGTATTTCTCAATATGATAATAATACGGTGCGAATCAAGCCCAGCGGCAGGTTAAAGGCGGTAGATGTGCGCACCATGCCTTACCCCGGCTTTGCCACAGATTTGCAACCGCAATTTATGGCGCTGATGACCCTATCTTTGGGGACTTCAATTATATCGGAAAATATTTTTGAAAACCGTTTCAAGCATGCAGATGAGTTGCGGCGTATGGGCGCCAATGTGAAGATTATTGGCAGAGCTGCAGTCATCAATGGTGTGGAGCATATCAGCGGTGCCAGTGTGGAAGCACCGGATTTAAGAGCGGGCGCTGCGCTGGTATTGGCAGGGCTTGCTGCAGAGGGGCAAACCACTGTGGAAAAGATAGCCTATATTGATCGTGGTTATAGCTTTTTAGAAAAGAAATTATCCATATTAGGCGGCGATATTGCTCGGGTGGCAATTCCTGCCGAAGGGGAAAATGAATAAACATAAAAGGGAAAAGAGAAGAAGGAAGACTTCTTC
This sequence comes from uncultured Peptococcaceae bacterium, assembly GCA_949739465.1. Lineage (GTDB taxonomy): Bacteria > Bacillota > Dehalobacteriia > UBA4068 > JAAVYR01 > JAAVYR01. The sequence continues at coordinate 1,268 of CATIYQ010000092.1, forward strand.
TCTTTTCTTTCTGTCACGGGAAAAATAGGGAAACAACAAGAAACAAGGAACGTTCTTGTGGAAAACAGGAAAGAAATGGGAGAAAAAAAGAGATGTATTTTCCTTGCAGTTTTGTTATAATTTTCTTATTAGTATTTTACTGAAGCAGCGTATGTTTCAGAAAAGGCGGCTGTTATCGTTATGGGCGAAGTAACCCAAATAAGTTCATATAAGCGCAAGCGGCGGCGGGCAGGTAATATTCGTTGGGTGATGTGCCTTCTCTTGCTTTTGCTTTGTTTAATGGCGGGCTACTATTTTTCCCAATCTTCCGTGTTCCTGGTGCAGGAAATCACAGTTGCGGGAAATCACTTGGTGGATAGCGCCCGCATTGCGGACTTAACCGGCATCGAAAAAGGGGTAAATACCTTTAAGCAAAATATGCGGCTGGCAGAGCAGAAAGTAGCGCTGGAGCCGCTCATAGAGACCGTATCGGTAAAGAGACGACTTCCCGGCAAAGTGATGGTAGAAGTGACGGAGCGGGAAGCGGTGATGATTGTTTCCTGGAATGGTTCTTTCTTGCATTTAGACGGTAAGGGCGCTCTTTTAAAACAAGTTCGCTATTTAGAGGGGACAGGCTTACCCATTATCTCTGGTGTGGATGATATTGAAGGAGACTTGCTATTGGGACGTTTGGTTACCTCAGAGAAAATCAACGGGGCATTAGCAATTATGGCGGAGATGAACGACCGCTCCCGCTCTGTTGTTCGGGAAGTACAGGTAGCGAATTTGCAAAAAGTGAAGTTCTTTACGCCGGAAGGATTGGAAGTGCGAATAGGTGACTCCAAAGATTTTGCAGCGAAATTCAGCGTGTTTGATTATATTTATCAAGATCAGCTGGACCATAAAAAAATAGACGGCATCCAGTATGTTGATGTAAGCCTCAAAGAAAAACCTGTTATCTATTATTACAACTGATAGAAGAGAAATTTTCTTATCCTTGCAGGAAAATGATTTTTTTTATGGAACATACTACTTTAGGTATATTTATGCTGATACGCAAAGAAGACAATTGATTTGCTGAAAGATAGAAATCATGAACGAGAGATAGAGAATAAAGGGGTTGAAGGGGAATATGGTACAATTTGATGAAAATCCAATGGACCAATATGCAAGAATTAAAGTAATCGGTGTAGGCGGCGGCGGTAATAACGCTGTTAACCGCATGGTAGAAAGCGGTCTTACCGGTGTGGAATTTGTATCTGTCAATACAGATGTACAAGCATTACATACTTCCAGAGCAGAAAAGGTATTGCAAATCGGCGGCAAGCTGACCAAGGGGTTGGGCGCTGGGGCTGACCCGGAAGTAGGCTCAAAAGCTGCAGAAGAAAGCCGGGAAGATATTCGTGGCATGTTGGACGGCTCCGATATGGTATTTATCACTGCCGGTATGGGCGGCGGTACCGGTACGGGGGCTGCTCCCGTTGTGGCGGAAATCGCTCGTGATATGGGGATTCTTACCATTGGCGTTGTCACCAAACCCTTCTCTTTTGAAGGCAGACACCGCGCCAAGCAAGCAGAACTTGGTATTAGTGAATTAAAGGGCAGAGTGGATACGCTCATTACCATTCCCAATGATAAACTGTTAAAAGTAGCAGATAAGAAAACTTCTATGCGGGACGCTTTTGTGCTGGCAGACGAAGTTCTGCGCCAAGGGGTGCAGGGCATTTCCGATTTGATTTCTAAGCCTGCTATGATTAACTTAGACTTTGCCGATGTGAAGACCATTATGAGCAACTCGGGTAGTGCTATGATGGGCATCGGCGAAGCCAAAGGCGAAAACAAAGCCATTGAAGCGGCAACACGCGCTGTGTCCAGTGAAATGCTGGAAACCACCATTACCGGGGCGAAGAGAATCCTCTTAAGCGTAACTGCCAGTCCTGATATTGGTCTTTTGGAAGTTAATGAAGCGGCAAACTTCATTTATGAAGCGGCTGACCCTGACGCAAATGTTATCTTCGGGGCTGACGTGGACGAGTCCTTAGACGATACCATTCGTGTAACGGTAATTGCCACAGGTTTTGACCAAAGAGCCCAACAGCAGGCGGCGGCAACCCAGACTGTATTTACAGCCAAGCCGACCACTGCACCGATGAACGGGGTCGGCAATGCGGCGGCAGCCAACAATGGCAGTGAATATGTACCGAAAATTGACGTAAAACCGTTCTCTTTAGGAGATATTGACGTACCTGCTTTTATGAGAAACAAATAAAGATTTTCTGAAATATTTGGAAAGAAAAAAGGACTGCTAATGCAGTCCTTTTTTGCAGCTTTTGCGGGAGACTATTGGCAGTGGGAAAAAATAATGTTATGATAAAAGAATAAAAAATAATTTTGCAAGGGAGCGGTTATATGGAACAGGAATTGGATATTAACAAATTAATAGACAGTGTGAAAGCCTATAACCCCTCCTGTGACGAAGACTATATTCGCCGCGCCTTTGCTCTTGCGGTGAAGGCCCATGAAGGGCAAAAACGGGATTCTGGCGCGCCTTACATTACCCACCCTTTTGCGGTGGCGGAGATTTTAGTCAGTCTGAATATGGATGATAAAGCCATTGCGGCAGGTCTCCTTCACGATGTGGTGGAGGATACGGAATATACCCTGGAAGACATTACCAATGAATTTGATAAAGAATTGGCTACGCTGGTAGATGGCGTTACCAAATTAACCAGAATCCAGCACCGTACCAGACAGGAACGGCAAGTGGAAAACTTAAGAAAGATGATATTTGCCATGTCTCAGGATATTCGCATTATTATCATCAAACTGTCTGACCGTCTGCACAATATGCGTACACTGAAATATCATCACTCTGCTCAGCGGCAAAAGGAGATTTCTCAGGAAACCAAAGAAATTTACGCCCCTCTTGCCCACCGTTTGGGGATATTCAAAGTAAAAACGGAATTAGAAGACTTATCCCTGAAATATTTAGACCCGGAACGGTATCAATACTTAAAAGACCAAATCACCAACAAAAAGCTGGAGAGGGGACAATATATCGAAAATATCTGTGTGGAGCTGCGGAGTAAATTAGATGAATTTGGTATCAAAGGGGAAATCTACGGTCGTTATAAAAGCTTTTACAGTATTTATAACAAGATGATGAAGCAGCAGAAAGAGTTAAACGAGATTTTCGACCTTAACGCCGTGCGGGTCATTGTAGACGACGTGAAGGATTGTTACGGCGCGTTAGGCATTATTCATACCCTGTGGAAGCCCATTCCCGGTCGTTTCAAAGATTATATTGCCATGCCCAAACAGAATATGTATCAGTCTATCCACACGACCCTTATTGGTCCCAAGGGCGAGCCTTTTGAAGTACAAATCCGTACCTGGGATATGCACCGCATTGCCGAATATGGGATTGCCGCCCACTGGAAATATAAAGAAGGCAAAAGCGCTGATGGCGACTTTGAACAGAAGCTGTCTTGGCTGCGGCAAATGTTAGAATGGCAGCAGGAATTAAAAGACGACCAGGAATTTATGGAGTCCGTGAAAGTAGATTTATTTACCGACTCGGTATATATTTTTACGCCGAAAGGGGATGTCTATGAATTGCCCCGGGACGCTACGCCTATCGATTTTGCTTATCGGGTTCATACGCAAGTGGGGCATGAGTGCGTCGGAGCAAAGGTCAATCGTCGTATTGTGCCATTGGATTATCATGTGAAGAACGGCGATATCGTTGAGATTCTCACTGCCAAGGGCAGCGGTCCCAGCCGGGATTGGTTGAAAATCGTCAAAACCTCTCAGGCAAAAAACCGCATTCGTCAATGGTTTAAGAAAGAACAAAAGGAAGAAAATGTGGAAATCGGCAGAGACCTTTTGGAAAAGGAATGCCGCAAATATACCCAAGACATCAGCAGCATTTTAAAAGCAGACATGCTTAGTGAGGCTGCCAGGAAGTTGGGGTATACTGCCACAGACGAGCTTTATGCGGCAATCGGCTTTGGTGATGTTGCGCCAAATTCTGTTATCACCCGAATCAAAGAAGATATGCCAAGCCAGACGGAAGAGATTGCTGAAACCATGCCGGAATTAAAACCTTTTTCCGGCAATATGGTTTCCGGTTCTCACGGCATTTTAGTCAAAGATATCGACAATGTGATGGTGCGGCTTTCTCACTGTTGCAACCCGTTGCCGGGCGATGATGTGGTAGGCTATATCACCAGAGGTCGGGGGGTATCTATCCATAGAAAAGATTGTCTTAATGTAGCCTATTATCAGGAAAACGAACCGGAGCGGCTCATGGAAGTAACTTGGGATGACGCTTGTCATGGGGTTTATCAGGCAGAACTGGAGGCCACAGCCATTGACCGCCCTCGGCTTACTTTAGACATTATGGCGGTAGTGGCCGACACCAAAACAAATTTAAATGGCGTGAACGTGCGGGTCAATAAAGACAAAACGGCAACCATTAGCTTAAAGCTGGAAATCAAGAGTTTAGACCATTTGGAATTTATCATGAATAAAATCCGTCGGGTACGGGATGTATTGGAAGTTCATCGCTTGACTACGGCAAGAGAACAGGCAGACGACGAATAGGAGGAATTTATGCGGGCGGTAGTGCAGAGAGTCAGAAAATCCAGCGTTGCCATAGACGGCGTAACGGTGGGGGAAATCTCTCAAGGTCTTATGGTATTATTGGGTGTGGGGAAAGAAGATACGGAAAAAGACGTGGAATATTTAGCGGAGAAAATAGCGGGACTGCGCATTTTCACGGATACAGAGGATAAAATGAATTTATCTGTTCAGGATATTCAGGGAGAAATCCTGGTGGTTTCTCAGTTTACCCTTTATGCGGACTGCCGCAAGGGCAAGCGTCCTGGCTTTAGCGACGCGGCTCTGCCCGACCAAGCCGTTTCCCTTTATGAGCAATTTGTGGCGAGATTAAAGGAAATGGGGTTTACTGTGGAGACGGGGCAGTTTGGCGCGGATATGTTGGTCTCTATTGACAATGACGGTCCCGTTACTATTCTCTTGGATAGTGAGAAAACATTTTAATTGTTGTTATAGAAACAAAGAAAATAAGAAAGAATAGAAGGGACGAAGGTCCATGGAAATCAAAATCATTCCCTGCGGTATCTTAAAAACCAATTGTTATGTTTTATCCGATGAAAATAAACAAGGCATGATTATCGACCCCGGTGCAAATAGTGAGGAAATTCTCAGCTATGTGCAAGGGGCGGGCATTCATGTAAAATATATTATCAATACCCATGGACATTGGGACCATATTGGCGCCAATATTCCGGTGTCAGCGGCAACAGGCGCGGCAATTCTCATTCATGATTTAGATAAGGAATTCTTGGAAAAAGAAGCCTTAAATTTATCGAAAGCCTTTGGCGTTGTGGGCAGAGGCGGGATACCGGGAGAGCTCCTAACAGATGGGGATATGGTAGCGGTAGGGGATATTTCTCTTCAAGTGTTGCATACGCCGGGACATACCCAGGGAAGTATTTCTCTTCTGGGCGAGGGCATGGCTTTTGTAGGCGATACGTTATTCCGTGGTTCTATTGGGCGGACGGATTTGCCTACCGGAGACATGGCGACCATGACGGATACTCTGATGAAGAAGCTCTTGACGTTGCCTGACGAGACAGTTATCTATCCCGGTCATGGGAAGCCTACGACCATTGGCGCCGAAAAAGAAAATAACCCCTATATTCGCCTTTAAAAGAAAGAGATTTGTTTGACAGTAAGCCTACATGCATGGTAAAATATGAGGCGAATTATCAGTAAATTTATATTGCATTGCGATGAGGAAACCGTTTTTTCTCGCGTCATAGCGTACAGGGAAAGCCGCCTGGACTGAGAGCGGCTGGCTATGGAGGAAAAACTGACAGTTCTGAGCTTGGTATTTGCAAAGAATACCCGGGGACATCTCCCGTTATCAAAGAGAGTGGGGCTTTTCATAAGAGATAAGCTCAATTAGGGTGGCAACACGGGTGATACTCGTCCCTTACCGGGGATAGAGTATTTTATTTTTTTAAATAAGGAGGGCGGATATGGATATCGTAAGACCGCGCGGCACCAATGATTTCTTGCCAAAGGATACTGCTAAATGGCATTATCTGGAAAGCGTTTTGCGGGAAATTTGCCAAGAATTTGGCTATGGAGAAATCAGAACGCCGCTGTTTGAAGATACCAATTTATTTCAGCGGGGTGTAGGGGATACCACGGATATCGTACAAAAGGAAATGTATACCTTTACCGATCAGGGTGACAGAAGTCTAACCTTGCGCCCGGAGGGGACTGCTTCGGTGGTGCGGGCTTATGTGGAAGATAAACTTTATGGTGACGTCCAACCGGTGAAAGTCTATTATATGGGACCAATGTTCCGCTATGAACGACCTCAGGCAGGACGGTATCGTCAGTTTTATCAGTTTGGCATAGAGTGTTTTGGCAGTAATCATCCTGCTGCTGACGGAGAGGTTATTGCCCTTGCTTGGGAATTCTATCGTCGTTTGGGATTAAAAGGTTTGTCAGTCAGTATCAATAGCGTGGGCTGTCCCAACTGTCGTCCCAAATATCGGCAATTGCTCCAAGACTATTTCCGACCTCACCTGGATAATATGTGTAAAAGCTGTCAGGAGCGGTTTGAGAAAAATCCTTTGCGGATTCTGGACTGTAAGAACCCCGAATGTAAAAAATTAGCCAAGGATGCGCCTAATAGCATTGACTGTCTTTGCGAGGAATGTAAAGAGCATTTTCAGTCGGTATGCAGTTATCTTGCGGCGGCGGAGATTCCTTATACGGTAGATCATCGTTTAGTTCGTGGTTTGGACTATTACACCAAAACGGCGTTTGAGATTTTGGTGGATACCATCGGGGCGCAAAGCGCTATTTGCGGCGGTGGTCGCTATGATGGTTTGGTTTCCCAATTAGGCGGTCCGGAAACGCCAGGGGTGGGATTTGCTACAGGGTTGGAACGGGTGCTGGTAGCCCTGGACCAACAAGGCGTTGCCATTCCTGCTCAAAGCCATACGGAAGTTTATATTGCATCTCTTGGCAAAGAAGCTGATTTGAAAGCATTCCAAATCTTGCAGGAATTGCGGCAAGCAGGCGTGATAGCCGAAAAAGATTTGCTGGGCAGAAGCCTAAAAGCCCAAATGAAATATGCTGATAAATTACAGGCGGACTTTGTATTGCTCATAGGCGAAGAAGAGCTTGCCCAAAATATCTGCATGGTACGGCAAATGGGCAAATCCGAGCAAGCGCCCATTGCGCTGAATAACATTGTTTCGTTCTTAACAGAACAATTGCGATAAAACAAAATAAAACAGAGGAGAGAGAAAACATGGATATGATGGAAAACACCAAAAGAACCCATAAATGCGGTGAACTTACCATGGCGGATTGTGGTAAGACCGTAACATTAATGGGTTGGGTACAAAGAAGGAGAGACCATGGCGGTCTGATTTTCGTAGACTTACGGGACCGTTATGGTTTGGCGCAGGTGGTTTTTGACCCGGAAGTTGGAGAAGAGATTTTTACCAAAGCGGAATCTTTACGGAATGAATATGTCATTGCTGTAACGGGGCTGGTGCGGGAACGTCCTGAAGGCACTACTAATGAAAACTTAGCTACTGGGGAAGTAGAAGTAAAAGCTTCTGACTTGAAAATCCTCAATAAAGCGAAAACGCCGCCATTCTATATTGAAGACGGTGTAGATGTAGATGAAATGATTCGTCTCAAATACCGTTATCTGGACTTACGCCGTCCGGAAATGCAAAAGGCATTACTCATGCGGCATAAGGTAACTATGGCGGCAAGAGAATTCTTAAACACCAAAGACTTCATGGAAATCGAAACGCCAATGCTGACCAAAAGCACACCAGAAGGGGCTAGAGACTATCTGGTTCCCGCTCGTCTTCATCCCGGTGAATTTTATGCATTGCCTCAATCTCCACAGCTCTTTAAGCAGCTCTTAATGGTATCCGGCATGGAACGGTATTTTCAGCTTGCCAGATGTTTCCGCGATGAAGACTTGCGGGCAGACCGTCAACCGGAATTTACCCAGCTGGATATGGAACTTTCCTTTGTAGAACAAGACGATATTCTGGACTTGACCGAAGAACTCATTTGCTATGTGTTTAAGAAAACTATGGACAGAGACATTCCTCGTCCTTTCCCCAGAATGACTTGGGCAGACGCTATGGATAAATACGGTTCCGATAAACCGGATTTGCGCTTTGGTATGCAGTTAATCAACGTAACGGATATTGTGAAAGACAGCGACTTCAAAGTATTCGCAAGCGTTGCTCAAAGCGGCGGAGAAGTAAAGGGGATTTGCGTCAAAGGCGGTAGCAACTTCTCCCGTCGGGAAATTGATAAATTAACCGAATTTGTTGGTATCTATGGAGCGAAAGGTTTGGCTTATATCTATGTAGAAGAAGACGGACTGAAATCTCCTGTGGCAAAATTCTTTAATGAAGAACAGCTTGCCGCGCTCCGGGAAAGAATGGGTGGTGAAACTGGTGACCTCTTGATGTTTGTTGCTTCCACACCGAATATTGTTGCGGACGCTTTGGGGCACTTGCGTATTGAAATCGCCAAACTTCAGGGATTAATCGACGAAAACGAACTGAACTTTAGCTGGGTTGTGGACTTCCCGCTCCTGGAATATGATGATGAGGAAAAACGCTGGGTAGCTATTCACCATCCATTTACCTCTCCAAAAGATGAAGATTTGGATATCTTGCTTACTGACCCGGGCAAAGTACGGGCAAAAGCCTATGATATGGTCTTAAACGGTGTAGAAATTGGCGGCGGCAGCATTCGTATTCATCGTCGGGACGTACAAAATAAAATCTTCCAATTATTGGGTTTTGACCAAGAGGAAGCCTATGCGAAGTTTGGTTTCTTGTTAGACGCCTTTGAATATGGCGCGCCACCCCATGGCGGTCTGGCCTTTGGTATTGACCGTGTGGTTATGCTCATGGCAGGCAGAGAAACCATCCGCGACGTTATCGCCTTCCCGAAGACCCAAAGCGCTGCTTGCGCTATGACCCAAGCGCCAAGCACCGTGGAAAACAAACAACTGAGAGAACTCTATATCAAAACGGACGTGCCGCCTAACAAGCAAAAAGGCGCAAAAGAACAGCAATAAGGCGTAACAAAAAGCTATGCGCGCTTCTCGGTGAAATTTTCTGAAAAAATGCTGAAAGAAGTATTTGCAGTCGGTTTGTCCCTTGTGATATGATAAAAGTACAGAAAAGCTCTGCGATGTGCGTGAGAAAAATCGGATAGTTTTGTTCCAACACACTTACAAAGGGAATCTTACTCGCGGCGTGGCCTATATGCCTCCTTTTTGCGTGGACATAGAAAGCGTGGCGGAGGATACCCACCTGTCTTAGACAGGTTCAAAACACCGATACACGGCATAGGCGGAGCTTTTTTGATATGTTGCAATTGATATGAAATCATAGATAAAATAGGAGAAATAACATGAAAGAGAAACTAATCGTAGCGTTGGATGTGCCTAATCGAGACCAGGCGCTGAAGTTGGTGGATATGTTGAGAGACGAAGTAGGCGCTTTCAAAATCGGGATGCAGCTCTATAACAGCGAAGGTCCTGATATTGTGAAAGATATTCAGACGTTAGGCGGGAAAGTTTTCGTAGACTTGAAATTTCACGATATTCCCAATACGGTAGCTCAAACTTCTAAAATCATCACCCAGCGGGGCGCTTTTATGTTCACTGTTCATGCTGGCGGCGGCTTTAAGATGATGCAGACTTCGGCAGAGGCGGCAAGAGAACGAGCGGCGGAATTTGGTATTACCAAGCCTATGGTCATTGCCGTAACAGTTTTGACCAGCATTAGTCAACAAGTTTTTGAAGAGGAAATGGGTATTAAGAAAAAAATTGTTGACCAGGTGGTAGAGTGGAGTAAGCTGGCGCAAAAAGCGGGCTTAGACGGCGTTGTCGCCTCTCCTCAGGAGCTGCCTTACATTCGGGAAGCTTGCGGCAAAGATTTTGCTATTGTAACTCCTGGGGTTCGTCCCGTATGGGCGGCTGTCAACGACCAGGAACGTATCATGACGCCGAAACAAGCGGTAGAAAACGGCGCGTCTTATTTGGTGGTAGGCAGACCGATTACCACTCATGCAAAGCCTGCGGAAGCCGCCAGAATGATTGTAGAAGAAATTGCCCAAGCGGAATGCAAATAGGATAAGTTATTTTCCAAAAGAAAAAGCTGACCAAGAATTATTCCTGGTCAGCTTTTGGCGTTTCCGGGGTGATGTAGATGGTTTTCTGATTGGTGAAGATGACTTTGCCGGGTTTTGCGCCGCTAGGTTTCTTTACATATTGGACGGGCGTATAATCTACTGGTACCTGGCTGGAGCTGCGTGCTTTGCTGTAAAAGCCTGCAAGATTGGCGGCAAAATACAGCGTGCTTTCGGGCGTTTCCGCAACGTGTTCGGGGTTTCTGATAATCACATGGCTGCCGGGAATGTCTTTGGTATGAAGCCAAATATCGTCTTTCCGCGCGATTTTTAAGGTTAGTTGGTCGTTTTGCTTGTTGTTTCGTCCTACCAGCACTTCGTAGCCGTCGGGAGAGGTGAAAGCCCGCGGCGGCAGAATATCTGTCTGCTTCTTGTTTTGGGGTTTGCCTTTGATGAATTTTGCTTTCAGATAGCCTTCCTGCTGTAATTCTTCTTTGACAGCGGCGATTTCCGCTAGTGTTTCGCATTGTTCCAGTAACGTATAGACGCTGGTTAAATAGTCCAGCTCGCTTTGATTTTGCGTTACCTGTTGCGCTAATTGCTGTTGAGAAATTTTCGCTTTATTGTACTTTTTGAAATAATAGCGGCTGTTTTCTGCCGGGGAGAGGTCGGGTTGGAGGGCGATAATCACTTCTTCATTTTCCCGATAAAAGCTGGGGAGGGTGATTTCCGTCATGCCTTTTTCAATTCGGTAGATGTAGGCGGTGATGAGTTCGCCTTTTTCTTTATATAATTCTCCTGCATAAGCGTTGGTTAAATCCGCTTTTTGAATTTGCAGCTTTTTTTCTACCCGTGCTATATGAGTGGCGATGATTTTCAATAATTCCCGTTTTCGTCCCTCAAGAAGATTCCCTTGCTCTTTTTGGGCGAAGAAGCGGTCCAGCAGCTGATTTGTGTCGTCGGCTTTCTCCAGAGTATAGTTTGCTCCGTCTGTAAAAACTTCCGGGTGAAAGACCGTATAGTCTTGGTTTCCCGTTGCTTTCTCCATCGTTAGAATAGGGATTAAGGTATTCTGATTTTTTGCGGTTTCGAGGCTGGTAAGGCATTGCCAGATTTTGCCGTATTCATAAGCGCCCATTTCGTCAACGGAAATGTTTGCCTCCAGATTACATTGGTCTAAGATGACCTTGGCGGTAAGAGGGGATATGCCGGCAATGGTCTGATAAAGAATTTTTGCCAGAGGCATATCCGTTTCTTGTTCCAGAAAAAGCCGTTGGAAGGCTTCCTCGGTGAGAGCCGATATCCGGGCTTTGTTTTGCTGTGGGGGCAATTGGTAGACCAGACCCGGTAATACTTCTCGGAGACGTGAGGTCTGGTGGGACACCCGTTTGAGGCTGTCGATAATCAGATTGGCGGCAAGATTTACCAGGATAAGATTGCTGTGTTTGCCCATGATTTCCAGGTAGAGGGCTAATTGCAGCGGGTCGCCGATTTCACTGGTGGCGGCAAAAGAGATTTCGATTAGGCGGTCTGTTCCCATTTGCCGGAAACTTTTCAGACGGCTGCCCTCCAGATATTTACGGAGCAGCATACAAAACATTGCCGGATGAGGGGGATTTTCATAAGTTTCTGTGGTCAGGTGAATACGACAGTTTTGGGGATGGACGGAAAGTAAAAGTTGCTCTTTGCCATTTGCCTGATGATGGAGTTTTAAGAGAACAGTGTTTTTGTCGGGTTGACAGACCTTCATCACTCTTGCTCCCGCTGAAGTTTGATTTAATATTGCCGCAATGTTACCGGTTACCAGACTGTCAAAAGCCATGTGCGCTCACCTCGAAAAATCATTTATGCTCAGTATAGCATATTTTTTACAGAAAGAGAAATTTTATCACGATGCATAGAGAGAAAAATGATTATTTCTCTGTCGTAAGCAGGAATTTTGTCACGGCAGCAGAATTTTATAAAAATAAATATCCTTTGCAGAGGGGAGCGGTTTGGTTTTGGTTTCCAGTATGACAGGCTTTGGCAGCAGTGATGCGAGCTTTGATTTAGGAAAAATCACCGTAGAAATGAAAGGCGTCAATCATCGCTTTTTGGAAGTATCGTCTCATATGCCCAGAGCTTTGCAGCCTTTAGAGGAATTGTTAAAAAAGACCGTTCAGCAAAAAATCAAACGGGGGAAAATCGATATTTTCATCACTTTTGAGGAAAAATGTGCTGGTAACCCCATAATTAAGGTTGACAAAGACCTTGGTTTGTCGTATTATAATTCACTGGTAGCACTTGCTGACGCTTGCGGTTTAACACCGCCAGAGGATATTCGGCAGGTGGCTTCTTTTCCCGGTGTGATTATCCAGGAAAAGTCTGATTTAGATTTGGAAAATCTTTGGCAGAACGGACTGCTGCCTGCTGCTGGTGAAGCTTTAACTGCTATGGTGGCTATGCGCAGGGCGGAAGGAGCACATTTAGCGGATAATATCCGTCAAAAGCTGGCAGGGATTCTTGACGCGGTGCAGAAAATTGAGTTAATCGTGCCGGAAGTGGTCAAAGATTATCAGGCGCGTCTCAAAGAACGAGTATCCGCCTTGGTTTGCCAAGAGAACAGGGAGCAATTTGTTTTAGATGAAGGACGGCTGGCAACAGAGGTGGCGATTTTTGCTGATAAATGCGCCATTGACGAAGAGATTACCAGGCTTTACAGTCATTTGGGGCAATTTGATAAGGCGCTTGTTTCAGAGGGACAAGAGCCTATCGGACGTAAATTAGACTTTATTTTGCAGGAAATGAATCGGGAAACCAATACGATTGGTTCCAAAGCCAATTCTCTTATGATAAGTGAATTGGTTATTGAAATAAAAAGTGAATTAGAAAAAGTAAGGGAACAAATACAAAATATTGAATAATTGATTAGGGGGACTAAGAAATGACAATTCCAAAATTAACAGCAGAAGAAAGAGCAAAAGCACTACAAAAAGCGCAACAAATCCGCAGCCAGAGAATGGAAGCAAGAAAAGCGCTGAAGGCGGGGAAATTAACCTTAAAAGAAGTGCTGGATAGCACCGATAATGAAGTATATGCAAAAATGAGAGTAAAATATTTGTTGGAATCCTTACCCCAAGTAGGGAAAATTACTACCCAAAAAATCATGGAAGAAATCGGCATTGATGAAGCCCGTCGCGTACAAGGCTTGGGTAAACGTCAAGTTGCGCAATTATTAGAAAAATTATCTTAATTCAGAAGAAGGCATAGGAGTGTATCGTTCTTATGATGAATAAATTGATAAATATTGGGTTTGGGAATATTGTTTCTGCCAACAGAGTGATTGCCATCATAAGTCCGGAATCCTCTCCGATTAAAAGAATGATTCAGGAAGCCCGGGAGAAGGGCGTTCTTATCGACGCTACTTACGGTAGAAGAACTCGTGCGGTTCTTGTGACGGACAGCGGTCATGTGGTACTTTCTCCTGTGCAGCCTGAAACCATTGCCCATCGATTTATTGATGTGAACAAATCTGACTCTTGCGTATGTGAGGAAAACCGCCTTGGCTGTGATGCGGGGGAAACCCATGAATAAAGGATTATTGATTGTTGTCTCCGGACCTTCCGGGGTGGGAAAGGGCACTATTTGCAATGCCTTGCGAGTCCAAGATAAAGAATTGGTCTATTCTGTATCTGCTACTACTCGACCGATGCGGGAAGGGGAAGCAGAGGGCGTAAACTACTTTTTCCTTAGCAAAGAAGATTTCTTGGCGAAGATAGAAGCCGGCGCCTTTTTAGAATGGGCAGAGGTCTACGGCAATTATTACGGTACGCCCAAATGGATTATTGACACGCAATTGGCAGCCGGAAACAATGTGCTGTTGGAAATCGATATGCAAGGCGCGGTGCAAGTAAAGAAAGCCTATCCCGAAAGCGTGCTGGTGTTTATCCTACCTCCTTCTGAAGCAGAGCTTGCCAAACGGTTATCCGGGCGGGGAACGGACTCTGCGGAAGTTATCGCAAAAAGGCTTGCTTGTTGGCAAGCGGAAAAAGCCATGCTTAAATATTACGACTACGCTGTGATAAATGATGATATTACGCTGGCTGTGAAAAAAGTATCTTCTATTATTGCAGCGGAAGCCTGCAGTGTGAAAAGAATAGAAGAGGAAAAGGAGTGATACCCTTGAACAAACCGTTATTGGATACGTTATTACCAAAGGTAGACGCCAAATATACTTTGATTACCATTGCGGCAAAACGGGCAAGACAGATTACAGACGAACAGTCTGATGAATTAAAAGCCGGGAAAATTAATCCTGTATCGCTGGCTCTCCATGAAATTGCGGATGGGGAGATTGTTTGGGAAAGAAGAGGGTCCGGTATTAAATAAGGAGTTCATTTCTATGAAACTTGCAAAGAAAAAGATTACCGTCGGTATTACCGGCGGTATTGCTGCATATAAGGCGGCAGATTTGGTTAGTTGGCTGCACCAGCAGGGTGCTGACGTCCAGGTGATGATGACCAAAGGCGCCCAGGAATTTATCAGCCCTTTGCTGCTCCATGCTCTTTCGGGGCATGTGGTTATCATTGATATGTTTGCTAATGATGATAAACTGCATATTCCCCATATCTATGGTGTAGATGGTGCGGACCTTTTTATCATTGCACCTGCCACGGCTAATATTATGGCAAAGGCTGCTCATGGCATCGCTGATGAAGTAGTGTCGGCGTCCATTCTTGCCGCTACTTGTCCTATTCTCTTTGTGCCTGCTATGAATTTTCATATGTATGAAAACATCGCTACCCAAGAGAACATGGAGATTTTACAGAGACGGGGCTATCATGTGCTGGAAGCAGAGGAAGGTAGAATGGCTTGCGGCACGGTGGGGAAGGGGCGTTTTCCCGAAGCTGCTGTGTTACAGGACGCCGTGATGAAAATCCTTTTTCCCAAACAAGACTTGGCAGGGAAAAAGGTGCTGATTACTGCCGGTCCTACCAGAGAGCAAATAGACCCGGTACGGTATCTTTCTAATTATTCCAGCGGTAAAATGGGCTATGCTTTAGCGGAGGCTGCCAGAGACAGGGGGGCTGATGTGACCTTAGTCAGTGGTCCTGTAAAATTGCTTGCGCCCGCAGGAATAACGGTGATACCTGTGGTGACAGCAGAAGAAATGTATCAGGCGACTCTCGCTTGCTATGGAGAAATGGATATTGTGATTGGCGCTGCGGCAGTGGCAGATTATCGACCGGACCAGACTGCAAGCCAAAAAATCAAAAAACAAGGGGCGGCAAAAGACGGGATTCAGCTAAACTTAGTGGCAAATCCCGATATTTTGCAAGCGCTGGGCGCTGCAAAGAAACACCAATATTTGGTGGGCTTTGCGGCGGAGACGGAGAATCTCTTAGAAAACGCTGAGAAGAAACTAATAGCCAAGAAAGCAGATATGATTATTGCCAATGACGTGTCCCAGCCCGGTGTGGGGTTTGAGGTCGATAACAATGCTGTGACTTTGGTAACCAAGGACGGGCATTATGTATTGCCTCAAATGACGAAGCAAGCCTTGGCGGAAAAAATTTGGGATTATATTATGGTAGCGGCAGAGAAAAAGAATCAATAGTATATTCATAAAGAGAAGCGGGAAAGAAAGGGTGATGATATGATGCAGGATGTATGTGTAGTAGATACCACGTATCATAAGGTAATGCGGGAGTTAGGCAAGGCGGGGTTGGATGGAATTCTTCTTTCCGATTTTGCCAATATTGGGTTTGTTTCCGGCTTTTTCACGGAGGATTCTTATATTCTTATTTCTGCCCAGGGGAAAGTGTTTATTACTGATAGCCGATATAATGAAGTTATTGAGAAGAAATGTCCCGGTTGGGATGTGGTTTGTGTGTCGCCTCAAAAACATTTTGAGGAATTTGTGGCAGAGTTTTGCGCTCAATGGCAAATAAAAACATTAGGCTTTGAAGATGATAAAATGACCCAAGGCATTTTCGCCAAGCTGAGGTCGCAGTTGTCTGATGTCGCCATGAAGCCGGCAGGACATATTGTCAAACAACTTCGTATGGTAAAACGTCCTTATGAGTTGGATTGTATTCGTCGGGCGGCAAGGGCGGCAGACGACGCATTCCTCTATGTATTAAAGCAAATGAAGCCCGGCGTGCGGGAATATGAAATTGCCGCAGAAATCGAATATCAACTGAAAAAGGCTGGTATGGACGGTTGCAGTTTTCCTTCTGTTGTAGCGGCAGGACCTCATTCTTCCCGTCCTCATGCTGTGCCTGGGGAATATAAAATGCAAAAGGGCGATTTTGTTACCATTGATATGGGAGCAAGATATCGAGGCTATTGCTCCGATATGACCAGAACGGTAGTAATTGGCGAAGCTGACGAAAAGCAAAAGGAAGTCTATGAGGTGGTGCTGGCGGCGCAAAAGAAAGCCGTCGCCGCTGTAAAGCCGGGGATTCGCTGTTGTGACTTGGACGCTGTCGCGCGGGATTACATTTCTTCCTTCGGTTATGGTGAAAACTTCCTCCATAGCCTGGGGCATGGCGTGGGATTGGATATTCATGAAATGCCTACTGTCAGCAAAAGTTGTGATATCGTCCTAGAACCGGGAATGGTTATTACCATCGAACCCGGCGTTTATCTTCCCGGTTGGGGCGGCGTGCGCATTGAGGATACGGTCATCGTCACCGAAGATGGCTGTGAGGTTATCACCAAAATCCCGAAATATTTAGTAAACTTATAAAAAGAAACCGAGTGGTAACAATGTTGCCGCTCGGTTTTTTTCACTCTCTGGTATATTTCAGTATATTTTCCCTCTTCCTTACTCAAAATAAAATGAGAAGAGAGAAAGGGTGGGGAAAATGAAAAACAAGCGGATTTTTATCTGTTCCATGGTGTTTACCTTCGCTTTGTTTACTGTTATGGGGCAGCTGGCAAATTTACAGTTGGCGCAGGGTGACGTCCTGACCTCTCGTGCCCAAGCCCAGCATATGAAGTGGATTTCATTGTATGGCGAGGAGCGGGGGGATATCTTAGACTGTTACGGTCGGTCGCTCACAGGAGAGCAGCAGCCCTCTTTGGTCATTTTTCCCTCTCTTTGGGAAGGGGAAAATCAAGGATTGGCGTTGTCTTTTTTATCCCAGCTTACAGCACTGGATAAAGAGGAGATTTTGGGAAAAATCCAATATAAGAGCGGTGCGCCCAAAGAACCTTTTGTGTTGAAAACAGGACTTTCTCAAGCAGAAGCCGAGTCTGTGATAAAGCACAATTTCCCCGGTGTATTTGCCCTGTCCCTCATAAATCGGTATCAAAAAAACGCCATTGCCGCCCATATCATCGGTTTTGTGGGGGAGCCTAATGAAACGGAAGAAAACGCCTTTCTTGACAGGGGAGACGCCGTCCCTAAAAGTGTGGGAAAAGCAGGTATCGAGAAAATCTATGATGATGTGTTGCAAGGACGTCCTTCACCTCGTCTGGCAATTACCGTTGATGATAAGGGCAGACGTTTGGCGGGCATTAACTGGCAGATTGTGCCGAACAAGGCAAAGGACGAAAGCGCCAATGTCCGCTTAACGATTAACCAGGATTATCAGCAAATCGTAGAAAAGGCGTTGGGCGGGCAAGATGGGGCGGCTGTAGTTCTTGATGTAGAAAACGGCGATATTTTAGCGGCGGCAAGCAGCCCCAAATATGATCCTAATATGGAAGACCCGCCTCTTTCTAATAACGCTTATGTCAATAAAGCCTTTAGCTATTATCCGCCTGCATCCGTCTTTAAGCTGGTGTTGGCGACAGCAGCTTTGGAGGAAGGGATAGAGACACCTACTGATTTTATTTGTCCCGGATATTATGATATGGCAGATGGCAGACGGGTAAAGTGTTGGTATGAAGAGGGGCATGGTAAAGAAGACTTGCAGGCTGCCATTATGAACTCCTGTAACCCTTATTTTGTCCATTTGGGAAGTCTTATTGGTGGTGAAAAAATCAAAGAATATGCAACAAGATTCGGCTTAACTGGGCAGGAAATCATCGGCTATCCGTTAGCGGACGAGACCACTCTGGATTTTAATTCTCTGGTAGCGGGAGATGTGGCGAACGTCTCTATCGGTGAAAACGGTGTGCGGCTTTCTCCTGTGCTGGTGGCGCAGATGATGGCTGCTATTGCCAACGGCGGAAGAGGGATCACGCCTCGTATTGTACAATCCATAGAGGAGGCTGACGGCATGGTGTTGCAGACCTTTCCCAGCCGGGAGGGAAACCAAATCATGTCTCCGGAGACGGCAAAGACACTACAGACGGCGTTAATCGCTACGGTGCAGCAGGGAACGGGTAAACGCATCAGCGGCGTTGCAGGCGGTGCAGGGGGAAAAACGGGAACCAGCCAATATCAGGGCGTATGGTTTGCCGGTTTTAGTCCTGCTGCAAGTCCCAAGTGGGCAATTGCCGTTTATATTTCTCACGGTAGTGCAGGCGGCAAGGAGCCTGCTCTGGTTTACGCGCAAATCGTCAACGGTCTTTCTCAGCTGGAGGGACTGAACTCCTAAAATATTTTCATAAATTTTAAAGTTGTCAGCGGTACATTGCCGAGCGTCACTGCATAGGATAAAAACATCTGAGAGGAAAACCGGAGGTGTACCATGGAAATATGCAGGGTAGGGCGGCTGACCCAGGTTGTTCATTGGCAGGATTTAATATGGTTTCGATTATGGCATGGCAAGAAAATAGCGGCGGGGTTTGGTCATTTTGTCGGATATCTTAGCAATCATATTTTCCCCAAACCCCTTACAGAGGTAGAAGAAAAGGACTGTTTAGTCAAATTTGCTGCCGGAGATGAAGAAGCGCGGAATATTTTAATTGAGCATAATTTGCGGTTGGTTGCCCACATCTGTAAGAAATTCGAAAGCACGGGATTGGATAAGGATGATTTGATTTCTATCGGCACCATTGGCTTAATTAAAGGGATTAACACTTTCCAGGCAGATAAAGGCACTCGCCTGGCTACATATGCGGCAAGATGTATTGAAAATGAAATTCTCATGTACTTACGGGCAACGAAAAACAATCGTAACGACGTTTATCTCCAAGACCCTGTGGGGGTGGATAAGGAAGGGAATGAAGTGACGCTTCTGGATTTATTAGGCTCTGATGGTAATGAGATTATTGAGTCTCTGGAAGCCAGTGAAGAGCAAGCCTATCTTTTAGAGAAGCTATCTCTTCTCAGTCAGGAGGAACAATTCGTCCTTTTGTATCGCTATGGGCTGAAAAACCAAGAAAAACGTACCCAACGGGAAATCGCCAAAGAACTGGGTATCTCCCGTTCTTATGTTTCCAGAATCGAAAAAAGAGCCGTTCAGAAACTATTGAAAGTCATGGAGCGATAATGGTAAAATAGACTCATATGAGGAAAAGGAATTGAGACAGCCGTATGGGTTTATTAGACATTGTCAGACCGAAAATGCAAGTAAATAGCCTAATGGAAATTCCTCTAGAGGAGCTGAGGGCGCAGGGTATCTGTTATCTGCTTTTTGATTTGGATAACACCATTGTGCCTTATAACGACCCCAATATTCCCGACGAAATTATTGCGTGGTTTCAGCAAATAAAAGGAGCGGGCTTCTTCCCTTGTCTGGTTTCTAATAACCATGGTCCTCGGGTAGAGGACGCTGCCGGTAAATTAGATATTCCTTTTATCTGTGACGCAAAAAAGCCTTGGGGAGACGGTTTCTTAAGGGCGGTGGCGTTATTGGGCGGCAGAAAGGAACAAACGGCGGTAGTGGGCGACCAGCTCCTCACCGATATGGTTGGGGGCAATAAAGATTGTTTCTTTACCATTTTGGTAGCGCCCATGAAAAGCAAGGAGTATTGGTTTACCACTCATTTCTCTCGTCGGGTAGAAAAAATCTTGAAAAAATTCCTTTAAGGAGAAAATGGATAGCATATTTGGGCGGAAGCTCAGTATATATAAGTTAGGCAAGATAAGTGGCGGCGTGTTGCCGCCCCTTTTTTTCTTGTCGAAAGTTTGTAGAATTTCTTGGCAGAAATACGAGAGAAAATAGAGTATACTATTGATTGCGAAAGAAATATTTTAGAAAATCTCAGAGAGTGAAGGGTAAAGTAGGTGGAGAGCAATATGAAAAATATTATACTAATCGGTTTTATGGGGACAGGCAAAACAGCCGTGGCAAGAATGCTTGCCAAATCATTGGGGTATCCTTTTGTAGATACGGATGAACGAATCGAGTATGCCACGGGACTAAAGCTCTCGGAGGTATGGAAAAAATATGGGGAGCGGCGGTTTCGCTCGGAAGAGGAATTGGTTTTTAAGAAGCTTGCAGGCAGCGAGAATCAAATCATTGCCGTAGGGGGCGGTGCAGATTTGAATGCAAATCTGTTTACTTATTTGGGAGAGGATAACTTTGTGGTGCTCTTAGAATCTACTCCGGATATTATCTATCAGCGGCTCTCCCGAAAAAATACCCGCTCTATGCTGGGCAAGAAGGTAACGGCAGAAACGGTGGCAAATCTTCTGGCTGAGAAAACGCCTGTCTACGCTCAAAACGCCCATATGCGTGTGAATACGGCGGAACATACTCTGGAGGAGATTACCGAGCAGATTATCCAGGGATATAATCAGGCAAGCAAGTAAATACTTAGAAAAAGGACCACCTGCCTTATCCGGCAGGTGGTCCTTTTTCTATTCTGCTGACAGTAAGAGCAGTTGTGGCTAAGAGACTATATAAATTTGAATTTTTGTGCTATACTACAAGGTAAAGTATGAAGATTGATTGGAGTAAATCTATGACAATACAGTGGTACCCCGGACATATGGCGAAAGCCAAACGGAATATGATAGCTGACCTGAACCTGGTGGATATGGTTATCGAAGTGGTGGACGCAAGAATCCCTTTGAGTAGTCGGAATCCTGATGTGGACATGATTGTGAAGAAAAAACCGCGGCTGTTGGTTTTAAATAAAAAAGATTTGGCAGAAGAGAAAATCACCCAATATTGGCTGGACTATTACCAGAAACAAGGCTTTGGCGCGGTGGCAGTCAACGGCGCCCAAAAGCAAGGAATTCGGGACTTGCTGGCTGCCGCTCAAAAATGTGCTGAGCCTCTTTGGCAGGAAATGGAGCGAAAAGGCAGATTGCGCCGTCCCATTCGCTCTATGGTGGTAGGCTCGCCCAATACGGGGAAATCCACCATCATTAATGCTCTTGCACCCAAGTCAGTGGCAAAGACAGGCAATAAACCGGGGGTCACCAAAGGCACTCAGTGGATTAAAACCAAAAACAACATTGAGTTACTGGACACGCCGGGGGTGTTGTGGCCTAAGTTTACCGACGAACGGGTGGGCTTCCGTTTGGCGGTAACAGGCGCCATTAGCGAGCTGGTCTTTAATCAAGAAGACGTGGCAGGGGAACTAATCAACTGGTTGCTAGCGGAAAACCCCGAAGCGTTGGCGGAACGGTATAAAATCACTGATTTGGCAGACGTTCCCGAAACGGTGCTGGAACAAATTGCAGCAAAACGAGGTCTTTTAGGAGCAGGCGGTGTGGTGCGGACAGAACCTGCGGCGGTGCTATTGCTGGGAGAATTTCGCAACGGGAAAATCGGTCGTTTCTCTCTGGACAAGCCGGGAGACGAGAACCTTCTAAATCACTTGGAACAGCAGGAGCGGGAATAGCCATGGCAGAACTAAATTGGTCGGAATTGACCATAGCGGAAATCAAAAAACAAATCCATGTCCGCACCAACGCGGAAACCCTGTGTCTTCTCATGGAGGATAAACGGACGGCTGTGAAAAACTTGGCGGCGAAACTGCTCCTCGCCCAAGAAAAAGAAATGGCGCGGCTGGAAAGCCTGCTTGTCTTTGAACAGGAATTGTGGCAACAAAATATCTTTACCGTGGCAGGCATTGATGAGGCAGGCAGAGGTCCGCTGGCAGGTCCGGTTGTGGCGGCCGCCGTGGTCTTAAAGCCGGGCGAACCTATCTGGGGCGTTAACGACTCCAAAAAGCTCTCCGCCGCAAGAAGAGAAGAAGTTGAAGCGGAAATCAAAGAAAAGTCCTTATTTTGGGCGGTAGGCGTTGTGGGCGCTCACGACATCGATAAATACAATATCCTGCAAGCAACCAAGTTGGCAATGAGAAGGGCAATCCACAAATTGCCGGTGCAGCCTGATTATTTGCTGTTGGACGCGGTATCTTTGCCTGAAACGGGCATTGCCCAAAAGCCCATTATCAAGGGGGACGCGTTGAGTCTCTCTATTGGGGCGGCAAGCATTTTAGCCAAGTGTCATCGGGACAGAATGATGCTTCTGTACCATGAGAAATATCCTGTTTACGGTTTTGACCGGCATAAGGGGTATCCCACTGCTGAACATAAAGAAATGGTGCGGAAATACGGCTATTCGCCCATTCACCGCAAAACATTTCAGATATGAGCCAAAGAGAACGAGGTGTATTTATGCCAACGACTGCCAAAAGCAATAACAAGGTAACGGGTAATTTGGGAGAAGATATTGCTGCTGCAACTTTGGAAAAACAAGGCTATACCATTGTGACTAGGAATTATCGCAGACGGTACGGTGAAATTGACCTTATCGTCAAAAAGGGAAACCGTCTCTACTTTGTTGAGGTAAAAGCGAGAAAAAGCAGAGATTTTGGTAATCCGCTGGAAAGCATTACGCCGCGGAAACAAAAGATAATTTATCGGGTTGCCCAAGGTTATTTACAGGAACATCCGGCTTGCGGAGAAATGGAATTTGGTTTTTTAGGAGTAGGTATTCTTTTTGGGAAAAACGGTGAATATCATATAGAAATCGTGGAAGATTACTTTATGTAAATGGGGAGATTTGAAAAAAGAATTAAAATATGATATAATACATCTTGCTGGTATGTGGCGCAGTATTCTAGTCGTCAAACCTTGCTTTGAAGACGGGGCTAAAAATCCGTTAAGGGCATATCGATGAAGTTCCTGGTGCTGGCTTCTGACGCCCAGTCGGGGGTTGGTAGTGGGAGTTAAGGAGGATAGGGCCATCTCCAATGGCATGGAAGAAAAGGACCCTCCCTCCGTGGAGACCCAAGTGCGTGGGGAATACCTTTGGTCGGGTAGGAACTATGGCTTGGGGTGAACCTGCATTCGGGTAACACTGGGTGTAGTGTAGCCTGCCTTGAGTGGCAATGGTGGACTGGTGAATTTTTGCAAATAGGTGCGTCCGGCGACCAAGGACACTATTTTGTATAATGAAACCATTGTTGCAAAAGAGGCTAAAAGCTTGTGTGCGATGTTGAGGAAAACTCCTAGACTGTTTCCATCTATTGGGGATTAAAGTATGGACTAAGTGGTATTCTGGCCTTGTGTTAGGTAACTGCACAAATCGACCCGTAAAAGGAAACTGCCACTC
>CATIYQ010000093.1 GCA_949739465.1 uncultured Peptococcaceae bacterium
AGGACTCATCGTCGCCTTCGCTCTTGCCTTAAAAGAAATGAAAGAACCTTGTCAACTGGTGCTGCCCGGACGCTGGCAAAAGGAATCAGACCCCTTGGAGCATATGCTCCACGCCTTACATATTGACGATAAAGTTATCTTACCGGGTTATGTGGCAGTGGACCACTTGCCATATTTTTATCGGGCGGCGCAGCTGTTTGTCTATCCTTCTTTTTACGAAGGCTTTGGGTTGCCGCCCTTAGAAGCCATGGCTTGCGGCACACCGGTCATCGCCTCCAATACGTCTTCCATTCCCGAAGTAGTGGGAGACGGAGCGTGTCTCGTCAATCCCTTTGACACAGTAGCCATGGCGGAGCATATCTATCGTCTCTTAAATGATGAGGACGCCCGTCGAGAGCTTGCAGAAAAAGGCAGACAGCAAGTGAAAAAATATTCTTGGGCAAAGACAGCAGCATATACAGCGCGGGTCTATGAAAAAATGGTGGCAAAAAAATAACATAAAAAAAGAGGAAGGTGGAACACCTTCCTCTTTTTTTTGCGCGCTCTTTTATTTTTGCCCTTTTTCCTTTTCGGCAGCTAGGGCTAAAATGCGGTTAAAGATTTTATTGCGAGCAGTGTCGATGCGTTCATAGTCCATGGCCTGACAATAAAAGGCTTCTAAGTCGTCGTGACGGCTTTTGGCTTTTTTCAGGTTTTCTACCGCCTGGGCAATATGGCTCTCATAGCGTTCCTCTTTGCTTTTATCCGCAACCTCTCCTTCCTGAGTCAGCATTTCTTTTTTCGCTACTGCCAAAGACAGTGGGATATCCCGTTCCTGCGGAGCATACTCTTTCCCCAACAATTCTTCCGTAAGCATAGCGACGCCTAAATCGGGCAGTAGCACCATTTGCAGCTGATGGGGGTCAAGAGGCATATGATACACCGTTACCCGATGTCCTCTCGACACGGCGCTCTCTGTCAATTTCTCCAGGATTTGGGTTTTGGCAGCCAGCGAACCGCCCTGCAAAACATATCTTTCCCGGCAGCCTTCCGTGATATTTTGCGCCATGCTCACCACCCCTCCCGGCGTGATAGCGCTGGCAAATAAATGACGGGGCGCGGTCTTTTCCGGTGCAAAAATCATTTCTGACCATTGCTGAGCAAGGTCTGCAATTTTTACACCGTCCTCTCTCGCCTTCTTCTCCCCTTCGATTTCTTTCAAGAGTGCAAAAGCCTTTGCCAGTTCCTCATAGGCAGCGGTAAAATACCCTGACACCTCTTTATTCACAGCAATAATTTCCCTCTTTTTGGTCCAGAGGTAAGCGTCGTCCCAAAACTCCCCTAAGTTAATCCATTCTCCTGCCGCCCCGGGGTAAATGGGGTCTAACACATGAGGATAAGTACCGTCCACCACTGCTACTTTGAGGGCAGGGACCATGACGCCGTCTAAAGAATCATTGTCAGAAGAGCATTGCCACAGCTCCACATCATAGCCCCGCTCAATCATTGCCATAGAGATTTTCTTGATAATGGTAGATTTCCCGCTACCCGGACCGCCTTTCAATGTGATGACCTGTTCCAAGTCTGCCAGATTTTCCCGATAAAAAGACTGAAACCCTTCCGCCGTATTGCTGCCGGGGAAGGCATATTTGATTTTTCCTTGCCGCATAACCATCGCTCCCTTTTTGCATTTCTTCTTTTGTAACTTATGGTATGCGACGTTTTCTTAATCGTGCTTGACCACAGCAAGAGAAAAAAGAAAAAGCCAAGGAATGACCTGACTCATTCCTTGGCTTGTATATTAACTAGACGATGACAAAGCCGCCGTTGGGGCTAATGACCTGTCCCGTAATAAACGCCCCTTGTGGCGACGACAAAAAGCCGACCAACCCTGCCACATCTTGAGGCGTTCCGATAACGCCTAAAGGCGTTTCCTCTTTTAACGCCGCTATGTCGGCAGCAGATAAATGACTGTTCATAGCCGTGTCGATAACGCCGGGCGCAACGCAATTCACCCGAATCCCCGAAGGTCCTACCTCTTTGGCAAGGGCTTTGGTAAAGCTGATAAGGGCGCCCTTGGTGACGCTGTACGCCACTTCACAGGACGCACCAACCATACCCCAGATAGAAGAGATATTGATGATAACGCCTCTTTTCTCATGTATCATAGACGGCAACGCCCGTTTGGCGCACCAGATTGCCCCCGATACATTGACCTGCCACATCTCCTGCCACCGTTCCTCCGTCATATCAGTGAAAAGCTGTTGCCGCGCCACCCCCGCATTATTCACCAAAAGGGTCACATTGCCCCACTGTTTTTCGATAGCAGCAAACATCTCCTCTACTTGCGCAGCAGAAGAGATATCGCAATCAAGAACAATCCCCTCGCCACCTCCTGCAACGATAGAGGCACAAAGGGCTTGACAAGCCTCTTGATTGGTATGGTATTGCAACGCCACCCGATAGCCGTCTGCTGCCAGCTGCCGACCGATAGCCGAGCCAATGCCCCCTGACGCTCCCGTTACCAATGCAATGGGTTTTTCCTCTTGAGATTTGAGCGATACCAAAGATTCCATAGTCATACCCCTTTTATAATTCTTTTTTGGCAAAAATCGCCGCCGAGCATAAGTAAGACGCGCCAAATCCCGCTAACACCAAAATGGGCAAGAATTTCAGCCACATGAGCATTGTGGCTTCATCAGGCAGCGGCAGATGATAGACTTCAGCAAATTTCAAAAATCCTAATATGAGTATAACGGGTAAAAAGCAAACTGCCAAGAGAAGGATACGACCTTTTTCCACGCCGAAGCGATACATCAACGGCAGAAGTAGGCTGAGCATGAAGAGCGCTGCTGCCGCGCCTCCCAAGCAGCTGGGCAAAACTTCCTCCGAAAAAGAGATATCCTGGGTCAGGCTTAAGAGATAACCACTCAACAGTCCCAACCCTAATCCAATAACCAGCATAATGAGAGCAAAGAGGTATTTACCGCCAACCATTTGCCGACGAGAAACAGGCAGAGAGAGACAATATTTATTCCATTTGCCGTACTCATCATAAGAAAAGGAAGAAATCACCATCATGGCGCAAAGGAAAACCATCATCGCGCTAACGAAACCTGCCGGCTGCCCTAAAAACGCCAATAGCACATAAAACACAACCAAGGCAAGCATGGTCCTGCCATACCGTGCCATGGTATAGAAATCTTTTAAGATTAACCCTTTCATCATACATCCCTCCTATACTTTCGCTACTTGCTTCTTCTCTTTAGGCAGGAAGACCATGAGCTGTTCCAGGCTGACATTTTCCACCACTGCATTAGGATACTTTGCCGCCATGGTTTTCCGCTCCCGTACCAATACTTCTACGCCAAATTGATTTTCCCGATAAGCCACCATATCCTCCGCCGCCATATGGGCGAAGTCCTCTCTCGTACATTTAAGGATAGCATAGCCGAATAAAATATCTTCCCGCTCCCCATATAGCGCCTGCTGCCCTGCATGAAGATAGAGCAGATAGTCCGCTACCTTTTCCATATCACCGGTAATGTGGGAAGAAAACAAAATGCTGTTTTCCTCCGATTGGACAAACTCTAAAAACAAATCTAAAATCTCGTTACGGCAAACAGGGTCGATACCACCCGTCGGTTCGTCTAAGATTAAGAGCCGCGGATGATGGGCAAGGGCGGAAGACAAAGACAACTTCATTTTCATGCCCTTAGAAAATTCTTTGATTTGCTGCCCGGTCGGCAAAGAAAACCGCTCCAAATAGCTTTGATATAGCGCGTCGTCCCAATTTAGGAAAACATTGGACAACACCTTGCCCACCTGCTGCGGCGTTACCCCTTCATAGAAGAATCCTTCGTCCAACACCACACCAATTTGGCTTTTGATTTCTTTTTCTGCTGTTTGCATATCCTTGCCCCAAAAACGGATATTGCCGCTATCCTTGGTAATAGCGTTTAATAACAGCTTAATCAGGGTGGTTTTCCCGGCGCCGTTTTCCCCGATTAACCCTAAAATGGTCCCTTGGGGCAGGCTGAAAGAAATATCTTTTAAGGCGAAGCCCTCACCGCCATGTTTTACCTGATACTGTTTATTTAAATGTTCTACGGCGATTGCCGCCGTCCATTCCATTGCAGACATAGAAACACCTCCTAATTTGCTTCATGGTCATCATAAAGCAGACGGAGCATTTCCAGCACCTCTGAAAGGGGAATATTGCCTTCCCGCGCCAAGTCTACGCTTTGTCCCAAAAGGGTCTCGACGCGGCGTAAATATTCCTCCCGTACCAGCTCCATGTTTTTCCCCGCTACAAAGCTGCCCTTCCCGGTAACGGTGGTGATGAATCCCTCCCGCTCCAGCTCTTCATAGGCGCGCTTGGTAGTGATGACGCTGATACGTAGCTCTTTGGCAAGAAGACGCATAGACGGCAGGGGCGTCCCCTCTGCCAGCTCTCCCTTTAAAATCAAATGCTTGATTTGCTGCACAATCTGCTCATAAATGGGCATATCGCCCGTATTGCGAATCAGGATATCCATATTATCTCCATTTAATTTTAAATATTGTATATATACTATATATACAATATAGACTTCATCTAATCACTTGTCAATAGAAAATAAAAAAAATTAGGCAACTATTTTCTTCCTGCAACATAATATGAGATGTAACTACTAATTTTCCTTCATTATTTTTATGTTTCATTATGCTTCCTCCAAAAAAAGAACCCTTATCAACAATCTGAAGATAAGAGTTCTTTTTTGCTTTATGCCGCTGCGTCTTCCTCTGCGGCTATTTTCTCCTGCAATACTTCTACTGCCTTTGCCAGCTGCGGGTCTTTTTCCACCAGCCCGGAGAGAGAGTCCGTAAGAGGCAGGTCCTCCGGCCAAGGCACTTCATAATCCGCCGGCAAGCCTTTCTTATGGACCTCCCGCCCCTGGGCAGTGAAATATTGGGCATAGGTATAACGGACTCCCGCCCCACTGGGCAGCCCGATGACATATTGGGCAATGCCCTTGCCATAGGTATTGACACCTACCGTATCCGCCCGATGATAGTCCTGCATGGTGCCAATAAATACTTCGGAAGCAGAAGCAGAAGCGTCGTTTTGCAAAATAACCAGAGGAATATCAATACCCTCCATATCGCCAACATACCGCTTTTTCCCCGTGTTATCGTTCATCAAAAGCAGGGTGTTTTCCTTAGGCAGGAAATAGTCTAAGAGCCACAGCGCGCCATCCAGCACGCCACCGGGATTATATCTTAAATCAATAATCAACCCGTCTAGGTCGCCACCTTCTGCCAGCAAATCGTCATAAACCGCTTGGAACTCGTCGGAAATATTCATATTAAAGGAGCTAATGCTCATATAGCCCAGATTGCTGTTTGCCCCTTCCAGTCGTTTGCCTGTGATTGCCTGAGAGGAGACTTCTTCCCTGGTCAGCGTTTTTACGGGCAACACTTTACCGTTCCGCTCGATTTCAATGCGGACCTTGGTGCCAATCTCACCCTTCATTTTGCTGGTCACATAGTCCAAATCTTTACCGCGGACATTTTCCCCGTCCACGCCTACCACAATATCGCCATAGCCCAAACCCGCCCGCTCCGCAGGAGAATCCCGAAAAGGCATCATCAGCATGACCGCCTGGTCCTCAGGACGAGTGGTCACATAAATACCAATGCCACCGTAAGTGCCGGATAGCTTATCAATCATGTCGTTATATTCCTCTGCTGTAAAATAAGCGAAATAACTATCCTGATTTTCTTCCATAAAATCTGTCATAACCGTCTCCACACGAGACGCCTGAACTTCACCGTCAATAGAGCCGTTTGCCGACAAAAAGCTGGTATCCAGCGTATGCTGCATATAAAGAAAACCAAATCCCCCTGCCAATATAAAGCATACCAGCAGCAAGATGCGCCCCCAACCAAAGGGTCGTTGTTCTGTTTCCATAAATCTTCTCTCCTCTAAAAGATTGCCCTTTTCCTATTTATATCACATAATTTTTTTTAGTATACCACAAGTTTCTGAAAAAAAACAGAAGGGGCGTTTCCCCTTCTGTTTGATTTTTTTATTTAAGGTAAGGCCACGGACTGGTATGCTTCCCATTGATTCTGGTTTCAAAGTGGAGGTGATTGCCTGTGCTGTACCCTGTCGTACCAACCTTGCCCACTTCATCCCCTGCTTTCACCTGCTGCCCCGTAGTCTTCATGGTAATGGCGCTCATATGCCCATAGAGACTGGAGAGTCCGTTACCATGGTCAATGATGACCATATTACCATAAGCATTGTTCCAACCGGAGAAAATCACCTTACCGTCGGCAGCAGCAATGATTTGCGTACCTTTGGGCGCAGGTAAGTCAATGCCCGTGTGCCATTTATATACCTTTAAAGTAGGATGCAATCGATATACATAGTCAGAAGAAACCCTGGTATGTCCCGGTAACGGCCAGGTAAAGATGCCGTTATATTTCCCATTGCCCTTAGGCTGCAGTGCTTGGATTTTTTTCGCAATGTCCGCGTCTGCCGCTTCCATTTCATCATAGAGCTGCTGGGCTTGTTCCCGATTTTCTTCCGCCGCCTCCAAGAACTTCGCCTTTTGGTCTTTGAGATTTTCCAGGTTTTCCATAGAAGATTCTTTTTCTTTTTTCAGCGCCTCTAAAGTAGATTTTTTCTCTTCTAAAGCTGCCTTCTTTTCTTCGATAACAGCTAAGTCCGCCTCAATTTGCTGGAGCATTTTCTTATCGACTTCCATGACTCTGCCCCACAGCTCATAGCGAATGAGAAAGTCACTAAAACTGGTGGAGTCGAAGACCACATCCATCATGGATACTTCACCGTTCATATAGATTTCCCGCATACGGTTTTGGAAAAGGGTCATCCGTTCTTCCATTTCCGCCTGGGTTTTCTCCAATTCCTTGGTGGTCACGGCGATTTGGTCTACCGCCTGAGAAAGTTTCTTTTCTACGCTGGCCATTTCTTTTTCCATGGTGACCAGCTCCGCGTCCAGCTCCGCTACCCGCGTACGCAGTTCTTTTTCCTTGGTTTTCGCTGCCTGGAGTTCTTTTTTCTGAGCTGCCAATTCTTTTTGCAGCTGAGCTTGTTCCGCTTTATACTGGGCAAGCAAATCTTCATTATCTCCGTAAACAGGCAAGATAAACATAGACGCCGCCATCATCACCGCGCAAAGGGTCAGCCCCACTTTCGAACGTTTCCGCATTTTATGAAAGGTACATTCTGACAGAGAAAAATCAGATTTTTCTTTTTTGTGCCGGTCTTGCCAAAAATCCACCGTATCCATTTCTTTCACATCGTTTTCTTTTATTTCATTGGTCATTGCTTCACACCCCTCCCATACTCACACTTTTAAGAACCGTATCAGAGAGAACACGCTGCCTACAATGCCCAGGAGCGCTCCTCCCAAAATCAAATACAACGCCAGCATCGGTAAGACCCCGGACATCGCCGCCATGGGGAAAAAACCGATTGCCGAATCAATATAATCAGACACCTTGCCATAAGAGAAGATCAGCACCACCACCGCAATGATAGCGCCAAACATACCCAAAAGCGCCCCCTCAATGATGAAGGGCCAGCGAATAAACCAGTCCGTCGCGCCCACATACTTCATCAGCTGCACTTCCTTGCGGCGGGCATACACCGTCAGACGAATGGTCATGCCCACCAGCACCACTGCGCCCACTGCAAGGAGCACCATGACCCACAGCCCAATGCTTCTCACCACGTCGGTAAAGGCAAAGAGCTTGTCCACCGTTTCTTTACCATAGTTTACCTTGAGCACCCCGGGAAGGGTAGCGATTTTCGATGCCAAACCGTCAATTTGTTCCGGCGTCTCCGCTTTTACACTATAACAATCAGGAAAGGGATTGACCCCGCCCAACGCCGTAAATAACGTCTCTCCATACCGCTCCACCATAAAACTCATGGCGTCATCCTTAGTAATGGCGTTGACCTCCAACACCCCTGGCAACCCCTTTAAGGTAGTTTCCATTTGGGTAAGAACTTCTCCCGTCACCGTATCTTCTAAAAATACGGCAATTTCCACATCAGATTCCAATGTACCCGCCGCATAATTCACATTGATTAAAAGAATGCCGAACACCCCGCAAAGAAGCAAGGTAATCGCCATAGTGGTAATGGCAGCAAAAGACATCCAGCCATTCCGCTGCAAAGAGTGAAATGCGTCCGGCACAATATAGCGCATACTTTCTAATTTCATAGAGACCAACCTCCGATACGGTCTGAGATGAGCCTACCCTTTTCCAGCACCAATACTCGTTTTTGCATGGTGTCCACTAAGTTTCTGTCGTGGGTGGCCATGATAATGGTAGTGCCGCTATCATTGATTTCCCGTAAGAGCTCCATCAACTCTTCAGAGGTATCAGGGTCTAAGTTACCGGTGGGTTCGTCGGCAAAGAGGATAATGGGGTCGTTGATAATGGCGCGGGCTACCGCTACCCGTTGCTTCTCCCCACCGGAAAGCTGGTGAGGAAAATGCTTCATTCTATCCCTTAGCCCCACCCGTTCTAATATTTCAGGAACCTTCTTATCGATTTCTTTTTTGGGTCGCTCAATGACCCGCATGGCAAAGGCAACGTTTTCCTCTACTGTCTTATCCTCCAAAAGGCGGGAGTCCTGGAAAACCATGCCCACATTACGACGGAAGATAACCGTTTCCTTGGCGGAAAGACGAGAAAGACTCCGCCCCGCTACAATTACCTGACCGGAAGTAGCCAGCTCTTCCCGAAAAAGCAAGCGTATCATAGTGGATTTGCCGGCGCCGCTTGCCCCAGTGAGAAAGACAAACTCTCCCTTATCAATGGCTAAGTTAATGCCTTTTAATGCCGTTACGTTTTGCTTCTTATAAATGCGGTCTACATTTACCATCTGGATAATCAATGAGCACTGCCTCCCCTACCCACAGATTGCTTCTTGTAAAAGGTTACCAAAACCGATTTTCTTAACTTTTACCCTTTCGACATGATTTTTCTTTTTCCTTTTTTCTTCACACAATCTTCACATTTTCTTCTATTATATGGTACAACCCAAAGAAGAAAATTTCTCGCACGGGAGACATCTTTTTTCTTTTTCCAGCTCAGAAAGACAAGAAAAACATCGTCCTCTTCCGTGTATTTCACACACAAAAATAGACGATGTTTTTTCAGAAGTTGTTCCCTCTTTTGCCGAAAAAGAGATTTTCCCTGTTCAGAAAGTTTTCTTTTTCGAGATTTTTTCAGGATTTTTCCCAAGAAATATCCCCAAGAAAATCTTGTTTATCCACAGCATTGATTGTGGATAATGTGGATAACATTGTTAATAACCTGTTAAATTTCCCGAAAGTTATCCCAATCTCATCCAAAAGCCATTCACAATTTGTTTCTTTTTGTCGAAAAATACACTTTTTGTTTTTCTAAAACGAAACAGAAACCCATCCCTTTGTACGAAAACTAACTGTCGGGAATAATCAGTCAGCTTCCGTAGTGTATGGCAGGTTACGAAAAATCCACACCGGCAGCCACTGTAATCACCCATACCCCTGCCGCGCCCATTTGCTTTAGGGCTTTGCCGCAAGCATAAGCCGTCGCCCCGGTGGTAAAAATATCATCAACCAGGAGGATTCGCTTTCCTGTTAAGTCTACGTCCAACGGTAAGATAGCATCCCGCATATTGGCGATTCGCCCTTCTCTGCCCAACGTTGTCTGAGAGGATACATCTGCCCGTTTCCTTAAGAAATGGTCCGTCCAGGGTACGCCGATGCCGCCGCTTACCGCTTGCGCCAACAATAAACTTTGATTATAGCCCCGCTTGGCAAAGGTTTTCTCCGTCACCGGCACAGAAGAGACATAGTCAAAGTTTATATGGGCAAATTCCCGTTTCACCAAATCAGTAAGGAGAACACCAAATCCTTTTGCCAAAGATTTTTGTCCTTCATATTTAAAGGCAAGCAGTTGGTCACGAAGATAGCCTTGATAAACGGCAACGGCTTTAGCATTCTCGATATAGACAGGCGGCTCCAGCTGACACCAACGGCAAAGACTATGTTCCGGACGAATAAACACACCGCAACAATCACAGGGTCTACCCCAGCCGAAGTTGTCCCGTTTGTCGGCACAGCTTTTACAAAGACACCCCGCTGCCACTACCCTGCCGCAGATAAGACATGCTTCACCGGGGAACAGCAGCTCCACCACTTCTGCACCATATTCCTTCAGCAACGTCCAAATACCGTTGATACCTTTGGCATTGTCCCGTTCCTTCTTCTCGTTGCCTTCGCTCATCACCCCACCGCCTTTTCTATCTATTTAAATCTATTGTAGCTTATTCGGAGAGAAAAAGCCAACGACAGGTTTATTCCAGTTCATATTTTTTCTCCCATCGCATAGGATGAAAATAAGAAAAGAAAGACCCTGTCGGGATTTGTAAGAATCTTTTAGCAGGAAAAGACCAATCCATCCCGTATTTTTTGATTGACAGGGCAGAGGAGGTATCCCATGTCTGCTTTATTCATCACCTTTGGCAATACAACCCAAGCCATGTCTATGGAGGAAAAATGCGCCCGCTACCGTCTGCCGGGACAACTGGTACCGGTGCCACGGGATATCAAAGCCTCCTGCGGACTTGCCTGGAAAACGACGCCGGAACAAAAAGAGTCCTTAACAGCAATGATGAAAAAGGAAAAAATCCGTTGGGAAAAATGTATTCTCCACCCATAGAACAGGTCGTTTATGAAAAAAATATCATGTTCCTTCGAGATGAAGAAAAAAACAGTTGAATTTTCTAAAAAAGTGTGGTAGAGTGTATATAGTAAGAAACGGGCGTTTTTGCCTTAAACTTTTATTGCATTGATGCCCCTGCTTTTTCGGCGGGGATACACATATATCTTTTTTACAATTTCATATGGTTTTTACAGGAGCGAGGCTTTTTTAGCTGATACCTCGGGTTTACATCTCTCTCATGTCTCATATCTTATGTCTCATGACTGACTTACATGATTTACTTTGCATTCAATTTTATGACATCGTTACTTGACATCTTGGAAATTGAGATATTATAAAATTTGAGGAGGTATTTTCCAATGGGTAAAAATTGTTTCATGATCATTGACCAACAAAAAGACTTCAACTTAGAAGGGGCTCCTTATCGCGTAGACTGCGGTTTAGAAGCATTGCCTTACATCAAAAAAGCTTTGGAAGCTTCTAGAGCTGCTGGTATCCCTGTCGTTCACGTTTTCCGGTATTACAGAGCTGACGGTTCTGACGTTGAATTGACCAGATATTTTGGTTTCCATCAAGTAGGCGGCGGCTGCGTACCTGGTACTGAAGGCGCTGAAGAATGCGACGAAATCAAACCAATCGAAGGCGAATATTTGGTAGTTAAACAACGTTGGAGCGCTTTCTTCCAAACTGAATGCGATATGTTGCTCAGACGTTTGGGCGTTACCCAAATCATCGTTTCCGGTGTTCAAACTCCTAACTGCGTACGTGGTACCGTTTGGGATGCAAACTCCTTAGACTATGAAGTAATCGTATTGACCGATGCTACCGGTGCTAAAACTCCTGAAGTTCACCAAGCAAACCTCTTCGACATGAAGAACATCGGTATCAAAATGATGACCACTGATGAATATTGCGAAGCTTTGAAAACTGGTGGTCCAGCTACCACTTTGATCGACGAAATCCGCAAAGACATGGCTGGCAAAAAAATCACTCCAGAACCAGTTGTACTCTACAAATAATTTCAGTTATTTATTCAGTACACAAAAGGGAAAGCGTTTTACGCTTTCCCTTTTTTTATACCCTCCTCCTAAAACAAGAAAGGAACAATCGCTCCTCATGCAATCTCAACGCCAAGAACAATCGGAACAACTCCATAGAGAAGACTTTACCCACCCCCAAAGATACGGGCAATTTCTTTCTTACATCTTCCCTTCTATGATGACCATGATTTTTCTTTCTTTTTATACCACCATAGACGGCTTTTTCGCCTCTCGCTTTATCAATAAAGAAGCCCTTGCCGCCATCAATATCGTGCTGCCTATTACCTGCGTCTACTTTGGCTTAGCCGTCATGCTTGCTACCGGAACAAGCGCTATCATCAGCGTGAAACTGGGAGAAGGCAAGGATGAAGAGGCATGCTGCTTTTTCACCTTTTCTCTCCAAGTATTATTGTGCGTTGCCTTGGCTTTGACAGCGGTGGGTATTTTATTCTTGAAGCCTATTTTAGTAGCGTTAGGCTCCACGGAAAGGTTACTGCCCTATACCATTCCTTATGCCTTAATCAGCATTATTTTCATCTTACCTATGATGTTAAAGCTCTTCTTAGAATATTTTGTGCGGGTAGACGACGCGCCAAAAGTAGCTCTTGCCATGTCTGCCACCGGCGTCATCGGCAATGTGCTGTTAGACGGATTGTTTATCATCGTTTTCCACATGGGCATTTTAGGAGCGGCATTAGGCACTGCCATTGCTATTACCGCTTCTGCCGCCATTGGTATGATTTATTTTCTTCGTTACAGCAAGCGGCTGAAGCTGGGGAAGCCTAAGACAAATTGGCGACTGTTAGCCTATTGCTGCTATAACGGCAGCTCGGAAATGTTTACGGAGTTTTCCACGGGCATTGCCACCTTCCTCTTTAACTTGGCAGTACTAAGGATTTACGGCGAAGCGGGGGTATCCGCCTACTCCCTTATCACCTATGCTTATTACTTTTTCATCGCTTTTTACTTCGGCGTGTCGGTAGGAGCAGCCCCTGTCATCAGCTATAATTACGGCGCAGGAAATAGCGGAAAAATGCGGGAATACTTCCATTACAGCATGTTTACCATTGCCTGGTCGTCTCTTGCCATTTTCTTTATTTCCTACTTAGGCAACGGCTTTTTTGTGGACTTGTTCAGCAAGGAGCAAGAAGTGGTCGCCATTGCCGCCCCCGCTCTTCGCCTCTTTGCTTATGGTTTCTTGTTCATGGGGATCAATGTTTTTGCCGGCAGTCTCTTTACGGCAGTTTGCAACGGGAAGATTTCCGCGATAATCTCCCTCCTTCGCTCTCTGGTTTTCGTAGTGATGGGCATTTACCTTTTGCCACAGACGCCGCTGGGTACGGGCGGCATTTGGCTCACCGTCCCTTTTGCAGAGCTTGCTACTTTTGTCGTTACCCTGTTTTACCTCTACCGCTGCCGCAGGACATATTACCCACCCCACCAGCACAAGCATGGCTTTTCCCACATAAGATAATAGTACATCCTTAGGCGAAATAAGGAGGTACTATTATCTTATGGTAACCATTAGTCTGTGTATGATTGTGAAAAATGAAGAAGCCGTGCTGGAGCGGCTTTTAACCAGCGTGCAAGGCATTGCCGATGAGATTATCATTGTGGATACGGGGTCCACGGACCGCACTAGAGAAATCGCCCGCAAGTTTACTCCGCTGGTCTATGATTTTACCTGGCAGGACGATTTCGCCGCCGCGCGGAATTACGCCTTTTCCCTGGGAACGAAAGATTATCTCCTTTGGCTGGACGCCGATG
>CATIYQ010000094.1 GCA_949739465.1 uncultured Peptococcaceae bacterium
CTTCGTGGCAATTTTCTCGCGAAACACTCTGTCATGCTCCACAAAAATCAAAGTCGGCGCATAGTTTAGCAACACTTCCTCTATTTGCAGTCGAGAAATAATATCAATAAAGTTTAAGGGTTCGTCCCAGATAAATAAATGGGCTTCTTCTGCCAGACTTTTTGCCAGCAATACTTTTTTCTTCTGTCCCTCGCTGAAGGATGCCATATTTTTCATAAACTGCTCCCTGCTAAAATCCAACTTCCGCAAAATGGTTTTGAATAGCGTCTCGTCTATGGCGTTTTCACGGGCAAAGGCAGATAACTCCCCTTGTAAGAAATCCGTACGTTGCGGCACATAGGAAATTTTTAAGTTGCTACCTACCAGTAAACTCCCCTGATAATCCATAGTCTCCCCGTAAATCAGCTTTAACAAGCTAGATTTTCCGCAACCATTTTTCCCCATCAGCGCAATTCTATCACCCTGCTGCACCGAGAAAGTCACAGGTTCACAAATAGTTTTGTCCTCATAGCGGACAGAAACATCTTTCAACTGCACCAATTGATTTTTTGTGTAGATAAGAGGAAAACATTTTAGCGGCTCTTGTTTCTCCATATTTTGCAGCAAATCGCTTTTTTCCCGAATTGCCTTTTCTTGCCGCCGTTCCAGGTTTTTCCTCCGTTGCTGCATCTTGCGGGATTTCTCCCCTAAAAAAGCTCTTGTGCCAATGGAACGGTCCTCTTTCATGGGGTCATAGCCGATTTTCTGCCGCTCCGTATGGTCTGCCCATTTCTTTGTCTCTTTGGCGCGAGCAGATAAGCGTTTCACCTCTTTAGACAGCTTTTCATTTTGGTCTTGTTCAAATTGGTCCTGCCGTTCTTTATTCTCTTGCCAGGAGGAAAAATTCCCCTGCTGAATTTCTATTCCGTTGCGGTTCAGCGCTAAGATATGGTCTACACACAGGTCTAAAAGCCTGCGGTCATGAGAAACCAATATAAATCCCTTTTTCTTACGAAGATAACGCGCCAGCAGCGCTCGTCCTGACTCGTCTAAATGATTGGTAGGCTCATCAATTAGGGGGAAAACATTTTCTTTTAGGAACAAGGCAGCAAGGGAAACTTTGGTCTGTTCTCCCGGACTTAACGTTGAAAAGGGTCTGGATAACACCTCCGCTGCAACATCTAATAAAGATAACTCTCGCTCTATCTCCCATCCTTCCACATCAGGATTTAATCGATAAAACAAATCGGCAGTGAGGAGTGTTTCACCGGATAATTCATAGGGAAAATAGGCAAAATCAACTTGAGCGGATATACTCCCCTCATAATCATACGCGCCCAATAGAAGTTTTAATAAAGTTGTTTTTCCCTTGCCATTCCGACCAACGAGACCTAACCGCCAATCCGTATCCAAATGTAAGGATAGGTTTTCAAAAACAGGCTCATATTGACCGGGATAGGTAAAGAATAACTGAGAAATCTGTATTAACGACATATGCCATCGCCTCCTCTGCATAAATAAAAATACCGCAAGAAGAAATCCTTCCTGCGGTATCTCATTACGCATAGCGATAATCACTGTCCCCCGTTAATCATAGGAAAAACAGCGCATAGCGCGCCAGCTATCTATCTTTTTCGGAGGGAAAATCATTCTTCTTGCTTTCCATAACAAACCAAAGCAGTCGTCGCTGCTTTTCCCGTTTGCTATGAAATTTTCACTTGTTAGCAAGAAAAATGACGCATCTTCCCACCCCTAACCTTTTATGCTATTACACTTGTTATCTTAACAAAGAATCATGCTGCCGTCAAGCATAGCTTAGCGACGGTTGCCTTTCACTGGTTCCGGATAGTCCATCCCGAAACAGTCTACGGTCATCGAAACTATTTTCTGTTCCTCATCAGGTCTATCCTGTCCGTTTCTCGGCACACCCACGATGCGGTCCACTTCTTCCATACCGGAAAGCACTTTACCAAAAGCCGCATAAGCCCCATCCAGATGAGGACTTTTTTTCACCATGATGAAGAATTGACTGCCGGCAGAGTCAGGATGCATCGCTCTTGCCATAGAGAGCACCCCTCTGTCATGAAACAAATTATTTTCAAAACCGTTGGCGTTAAATTCTCCACGGATAGAATATCCCGGACCGCCCATACCGCTGCCTTCAGGACATCCCCCTTGAATCATAAAGCCGGGAATAACTCGGTGAAAAATCAAACCGTCATAAAAGCCTTGCTTTACCAAAGAGATAAAGTTATTCACTGTATTGGGCGCAACCTCCGGGTATAATTCCGCCACAATGGTGTTGCCATTTGTCATGGTAATGGTTACTTGAGGATTTTTTACTTCCGTCATCTGATTCCCTCGCTTTTTATAGATTTACTTTACCTAAAGTTCTGTCAATGGTAACGTAAGCAGGCACGCCGTCTTTCATCGGCAAGGTTGGCTCGCCGATAATCAACGGTCTGGCATAGTCGATAAATTCTTGGGTTACATAGTTATGTTCTTTGTTAATCCATTCCAAAGGAATTTTCTTTTCCACATTGGCAACTTTTTCCAATGGCACTTCACCCATGGTACATTGATATACACTGCCGGGCGCCCGGTCTAAGGATACCATTACCCCAGTTTTTCCAGCTAAGGCATATTTTACAGCGGTAGCCCCTGCCGCATAAGCTTCGTCCATATCAGTCTTAGATGCCCAGTGAGTCGCAGAGCGTTGCGCAGAACCTAAAGTGTTGCAGCGGGCTTTTAAGCCTAATTCACCTTCAACTACCTGCTTCAGAGCATCGCCTAAGCCGCTGAGTTGGGCATGACCGAAAGCGTCTTTGTTGTCGCTGGCGCAGAAATAATTACCGTTTTCATCTGCAAGCCCTTCCGACGCCACAATATAGACATAACCTAACCGTCTGTAGACAGCTTCTACATCTTTTAAGAATTGGTCTTTAGAGAACGCCACTTCTGGCAAATAAATGAGGTGCGGTGCTTCATCAGGCGTCCGTTTGGCAAGCGCGCCTGCCGCTGTCAGCCAACCGGCATTTCTGCCCATAGCTTCTAAGATGGTTACCTTTGTTTTAGTAGAAACACTCTGCAAATCATAGCCTGTTTCCAATACTGTTGTGGCAATATATTTTGCAGCACTGCCATATCCCGGGCAATGGTCCGTAAAAGGCAAGTCGTTATCCACTGTTTTCGGCACACCAATAACTTGCATATCCCAGCCAGAGGCAACAGCCGCCTGGTATGTTTTATAAGCCGTATCCATAGAGTCGTTGCCGCCGTTATAAAAGAAATAACGGATATTTAGTTTTTTACAAATGTCAATAAGCTTTTCCTGGTCGTCGCCGTTTACTTTGTAACGGCAAGACCACAACCCTGCCCCGGGCGTATATCTTAAACCGTCAATAACCTTGGGGTCTTGATACCCCAAGTCAATAATATCCCCTTCTAAGATTCCCTTAATCCCGGCAATGCCGGCATACATTTTTCCGCCGGTATTGGCGCGATACCATTCTTGAATAACCCCGCACACACTGTTATTGATGACGGCGGTCGGACCGCCGGATTGGGCGATAATTGCATTACCAGACACTACAAAACCAACTCCTTCTGTTTATTAACTCACACTTGCCTTATATTTTATCATAGTTTTACCGGAATATCCATACGGGCGGCAAAGTTTTCTTCCTTCTCCTTCACTTTCGCCTCTTGCGAAAAAATGCCTTCCATATTATACTCAAAAGTAGCTTGCATTTCATTAAGGAGTTTTTCAAGGAGTTTTCTATGAACAAACGCAAAAAACGCTATCTGATTTTTATTGCCATTGCTTGTCTCCTGCTCTTCCTTTGGAGCAATTTCATGGACAAGGACGCCTCACCTCTTGTGTTTAACACCATTCTCTACCTAATGATTCTGGTCGTCGGCACAAATCTCGGCGCTCTCATCGGCGAGTATCTTCCCGCCCCTAAACAAAAAAAACCAAAAAAGAAAAAATAAAAGAGAGACATTCTGTCTCTCTTTTTTAATAAAAAATACTCATGCTATTCTTATCAATATAGCGAAGCACAAACCACCACAAAAGGATAAAGATGATTCCCTGCACAATAAAGCAATAACCAATCATAGAGCTTGCCGCAAGCATAGCCACAAACGGATGCCAGAGTGAGAGGAAACCAAGCCCCGCCTCTAAAATACCGGCTAACGTCACGAGAAACCACCCGGACACGCGGAATTGACATAAGTCAAAAGACTTGATTAAATTGCTCACACCAATAAAAATCAGCCACATACCGATGAGATAAGAAAGAGCCGTCGTCGCCGCTTCATGATGAAAGAAAAGAAAAATGCCCAACAATACCGAGATAATACCGTCCGCTAAAAACCAGCTGGGCGCAAAAACATAAGAATTTGCCGAGAGATAAAAAAGAATATTGCTTACACCGCTGATTAAGAAAATACAGCCGGCAAGGAAAACCAAAGAAACCATAACAAAATCAGGATTCCATATAGAAAGAACCCCCGCCAAAACAAAGAGAATACCCATAATCAGCCACATAGACCGATTGATTAACCGCATGCCTTTCACCATCCACTTTTATATTTCCAGACTTTGCCAAATTTTGACAAATTATATCATTTCTGCTATTAGCATATCTTATTTCAGGCAAAAGAACAAGGGTCAGATAACTAATTGCGAATTACGATATAGACCATGTATGCCACATAACAGAGGAAGAGAAATGCCCCTTCCCACTTGTTCACATCTTTTCCCAGGATAGAAAAGAAAAAAACAACCAGCATGGAAACTAACATAATCCCCAAGTCAAAAAAGATTTCCGGCGCTACGGCAATAGGAGAAAGAACAGCGGACGCTGCCAGGACAAAGAATACGTTAAATACGTTAGAACCCAAAACATTGCCGATAGCGATGTCGTTTTCCCCTTTTTTTGCCGCTACCACACTGGTAACAAACTCCGGCAGAGACGTTCCCACAGCAAGGATTGTTAAACCCACCAGCTTTTCGCTGAGTCCCCAAGAAAGGGCGATGGTCTCCGCACTGTCTACGGTCAAAGTACCGCCTAAGACAATACCCGTCACGCCAACGAGTCCCAAGAAGATACTTTTGCCGACGGAGCGTTCCTCCGGCATTTCTTCCGACTCTGCCCTTTCCCCTTTTTTATAAGATTGGAAGGCCAAGTCAAAAAGGTAAAAGAGAAAGATGCCAAAGAAAATTAAGAGAATCAAACCGTCAGCTCGGCTAATCACATTAGACGAATATCCTTGCAATAAGGTGTCCAGTGATAAAATCAATAGTACGACAGCCGTAGAGATAGCAAAAGGAAATTCTTTTTGTATGGTGGACTTTTGAATCCGAATGGGATGAATAAAAGCCGCCGCGCCGATAACCGCCAGAATATTAAAAATATTAGAACCAATAATATTCCCCAAGGCAATATCATTTTGCCCATTTAACCCTGCCGTGATACTGACTGCCGCCTCCGGCGCAGACGTCCCGAAAGAAACGATGGTCAGACCGATGACAATAGCCGGAATATGCAGTTTTCGCGCAATCGATGCAGAACCGTCCACAAACCAATCTGCGCCCTTCACTAAGAGAATAAATCCAACAATTAACAATACGTAGCTTAACATGCTCTTCTTTCCTCCTGTTTCCAGACAATAAAAAACCCCTGTTGCCTCTGAAAACCTATACAAAAGGATATAGCTTCCCAGGGGCAACAAAGGTCTCGCTTCTTTCAACACAGACCGGATAAAATATCGTGCTGACGGCTCACTGTGTACAGCTAAACTGCGGGCTACTCCCCTTCGTTCCTCTATATTATCTGTATTTATCTTTTTTTTATACGCATTTTTCAGCGCATTGATGCTATTTTACCACAAAAAGAGAAAAAATCAAGAGAAATCCCCTACTTGCTTTTTTTCCTTCCGCCCATCCAGAGAAATGCTACCAAAATTAACGCTGCTGGGGCGATTAAGTCACGAAGTAAAGAAATCCACCAGCCTATTTCACCCATATGATACCTCACTTTTCCATAGACGTATTAGCCTATTCGCTTAATTTTTCTTGTAATAATTTATTTACCATGCCGGGATTTGCCTTTCCTTGGGACAGTTTCATCACTTGCCCTACCAAAAAGCCGATT
Organism: uncultured Peptococcaceae bacterium; assembly: GCA_949739465.1. Taxonomy (GTDB): domain Bacteria; phylum Bacillota; class Dehalobacteriia; order UBA4068; family JAAVYR01; genus JAAVYR01. Next base: position 6,141 of record CATIYQ010000094.1, read on the forward strand.
GCTTGTTTCTTCCCTGCCTGATAATCCGTCACAGATTGCGGGTTGGCAGCAATGACCTGGTCGACCATTTCGCCGATAGCACCGGTATCTTTAATCTGTACCAAACCTTTTTCTTTGACGATTTCTCCGGGCGCTTTTCCAGTCTGGAAGGCTTCTTCAAAGACCGTTTTAGCAATTTTCCCAGAAATGGTATCGTCGGCAATAAACTTCAATAACTCAACCAGCATATCGGGCGTAACAGGAGAATTCTTAAAGTCCTGTCCGGCGCTATTCAACGCTGCCGATAAATCCCCCATCATCCAATTACTGATTGCCTTTGCCTCCTGATATTTTTCATAACAAGCGTCAAAATAATCTGCCATTGCTTTAGAGGAAGTAATGATTTTCGCGTCATATTCGGGAAGCCCCAGCTCAATAAGGCGGGCTTTCCGTTCTTTCGGCATTTCCGGCAAAGATTCGCGAATCCCATCTACCCATTCCCTGCTAACATAAACAGGCGGTAAGTTAGGGTCAGGGAAATAACGATAGTCCTGAGCACTTTCTTTGCTGCGCATAGAAAGGGTTACCCCTTTGCCGTCATCCCAAGTTCTAGTTTCCTGGTACAAGGGCGTGCCATCTTCCAGGGCGCACATTTGCCGATAAATTTCATATTCAATGGCTTTCTGTACGGCTTTGAAGGAATTTAAGTTTTTCACTTCCACTCTGGTACCATACACATCACTACCTTTAGGCATGACAGAGATGTTAGCATCACAGCGAAGAGAACCCTCCTCCATTTTACAGTCAGAAATATCTAAATATTCCACAATAGCTTTTAATTGTTCCAGATAGGCTCTGGCTTCTGCAGCAGAACGAATATCCGGCTCAGATACGATTTCCAAGAGGGGCGTTCCTGTTCGGTTAAAGTCTGCCATAGCATATTGAGAAGTAGAAATAGTATCTCCAGAGTGTACCAATTTCCCAGCGTCTTCTTCCATATGGATACGGGTAATACCTACTTTGGTTTTCACCCCATCCGTATCTACCTCCAGATGCCCCTTGGCACAAATCGGGTCATCCCCTTGGGTAATCTGATAGTTAGACGGTAAATCGGGATAGAAATAATTTTTCCGATAGAAATCCGTATATTCAGCAATCTGACAATTGACAGCAAGCCCCAGCTTAATCGCCATATTGACCACTTCTTTATTGAGAACGGGCAAAGACCCCGGCAGTCCGCCGCAGACAGGGCATACATTGGTATTTGGCTCACAGCCGAAGGCTACGGGACAAGTACAGAAAATCTTACTTTTGGTTTTTAGTTCTACATGGACTTCCAGCCCAATGACCGGTTGATATTTATCGTACATTATGCATTGCCCCCTTCCACAAATGTTGGCTGTAAGTTTTTGATACCGGAGACTTGTTCAAAGCAATATGCCATCCGCAATACTTTTTCATCATCAAAGGCGTTCCCCATAATCTGTAAGCCTACCGGCAAGCCGTCTACAATGCCGCAAGGCAAAGAAATGGCACAGTTCCCCGCTAAGTTAGAACCGGCTAAAAGCAAATCGTTTTGCCGCAAAGTAAGGGAATCAGGGAAACTGTTAAAGTTAAAGGACGTGGTCAGCGTGGTCGGTCCCACAATGCAATCCACCTTTTTGAATACTTCTTCAAAATCCCGTTTCACTAAAGTTCTCACTTTTAACGCTTTATGATAATAGGGCTTTAACTGTTCAATGCACAGGAAGTGGGTACCTAAGATGACGCGGCTTTTTACTTCTTTCCCCAATCCTTTGGCGCGAGTTGCCGCCATCATGTCGTAGACATCACCGTCTATGACGTCCTCCCGCACGCCATAGCTCACGCCGTCCAAACGGGAAATGTTTAAGCTGATTTCAGCAGGAGAAATAATGTAATAAGCAGAGAGCGCATATTTGCTGGCAGGCAAAGACACTTCTTCAATGATTGCCCCTTGTTCTTCTAAGAGTTTCAAAGCCCCTTCAACCTTTTCTCGAATGCCGGGGTGCAATTTAGAGGGGAAATATTCGCTGGGTACACCGATACGCATTCCCTTGATATCACCGTTTAAGTTCGCGGTAAAATCAGGAATTGGCACATTGGCAGAGGTAGCGTCTTTTTTATCATAGCCAGCAATGGCGTTCATCGCTAGAGCGCAGTCCCTAACGTCTTTGGTGATAGGACCGACCTGGTCCAAAGAGCAAGTCATGGCGTGTACCCCATAACGGGATACCATGCCGTAAGTAGGCTTAAAGCCTACTACACCACAGAAAGCGGCAGGCTGACGAATGGACCCCCCCGTATCAGACCCTAAAGAGAGAATAGCTTCCCCGGCAGCAACAGCTGCAGCAGCCCCGCCGCTGGAACCACCGGGAACTAAATCTTTCCCCCAAGGGTTTTGAGTCGGTCCATAATAAGAGGTAATGGTAGAAGACCCCATAGCAAATTCGTCCATGTTGGTTTTTCCTAGGACGATAGTCCCCGCATTACGGATTTTCTCTACCACAGTCGCTGTGTAAGGCGCGGTAAAGTTAGAAAGAATCCGAGAGCAACTGGTGGTCGGCATATCGGTAGAACTCATATTGTCTTTTAATGAAATAGGAATCCCGAACAACGGTCCTACCTGTTCCCCAGCAGCAATTTTTTTATCGGCAGCGGCAGCTTCCTTTAGCGCCTGTTCCTTAACGGTGTTCACATAGGCATGTACGCCACCTTCCACAGCATCCATACGGTCAAGAACATTTTGGGTTAATTCCGTACAGCTGATTTCTTTTTCTTTGATTTTATCTGCTAATTCATGAGCAGTGAAACGAAACAAATCCACCATATTCCCTCCTTAAATAATTCTCGGTACTTTGAAATGACCGTTTTCTGTTTCAGGGGCTTGGGAGAGCAAACCTTCCCGATTGCCAAAGGAGGAGGCTTCGTCCTCCCGCATCACGTTACTGATTGGCAAGACATGAATGGTAGGCGGCACGCCCTCCGTATCCACATCTTTTACCATAGACACATAATCGATGATTTCCGTTAATTCTTTTGCCAAGATTTCCGCTTCGCCCTCGCCAATCTGAATCATAGCAATTTTCGCGGCTCTTTCTACTTGTTCCGGCGTCATATGTATTTCTCACCTATTCCTTTCTTCTCTACTGTATCAGCATCGATTTTATTCTTAATGAAATTCTGTAATAAAAAACATCTATGGAATTATCAATTCGAGCAGAAGAGAAAAATCCCTTCTCAGCCTAATATTATAACAGTTCTTCCACCGAATTTCCAGAGAAATATCCAATTATCATATCAGTCTCTAAAAAAAACTTTGCGCCCATTATTTTCTGCTTTTTTATTCGCCTTTCTCCCCAATCTATGGTATACTTAATTACATGTAGAAACATCAAGCAAATTATGATGGAGGTTTCATTTTATGAAGCAACAAGTATACCGGGTTTTTGTAGAAAAAACAACAGAACACGCCGTTGAAGCCGCCGCTCTTTGCGGCACTATTAACGAGCTGTTTCCGCAAATCCCTTTGACCAATGTGCGAATTTTAAACCGCTACGATATTGACGGCATTACGGAGGAAGACTTCCCTGCCGTGCTGTCCGTCGTTGCAGAAAAAGCCGTTGATATGATTTATATTGAAGAATTTCCTTTTGACAGCACAAAAGAAACAGTCTTTGCCTGGGAATATCTCCCCGGTCAATTTGACCAGCGAGCAGACTCTGCCGAACAATGTATCCAGATTGTCACCCAAAAGGAACGACCTATCGTCCACAATGCCAGAGTCATTGTGTTAGAAGGCAGTCTTTCCGCCGCTGATGTAGCCACAATCAAACACTATATCATCAATCCGGTAGACTCCCGCGAAGCTGCTATGGACAAGCCGGAAACTTTAGTGATGGATTTATCCATTCCTACCACCGTAGATACGTTAGACGGCTTTATCAAGAAAACACCGGAAGAAATCAAAGCTATGACCCAAGAAATGGGACTAGCCATGACCTATGAAGACTTGCTCTTCTGTCAAACATATTTTCGTGATGAAGAACACAGAGACCCTACCATTACGGAAATCCGCGTTATCGACACCTATTGGTCCGATCACTGCCGCCACACTACCTTCTTAACAAAAATCACCGACGTACAATTTGGCAGCGCAGATAAATTTGCTCAAGCCATGGAAGCCTCTTATCAAGCATATTTAGGCTCTCGTGAAGAGACTTACGGCGCAAGACTCCCGAAAAAACCTGTTTGTCTTATGGATTTAGCCACCCTTGCCGCCAAAGAATTAAAAGCCCAAGGGTTACTCTCCGGCTTGGACGAATCGGAAGAAATCAACGCCTGCAGCATCAAAGCCCATGTTATGGTGGACGGCAAGCCAGAACATTGGCTGATTATGTTCAAAAATGAAACACATAACCACCCAACGGAAATTGAACCATTCGGCGGCGCGTCCACCTGTCTTGGCGGCGCCATTCGCGACCCGTTGTCCGGTCGTTCCTTTGTATACAAAGCCATGCGTGTGACAGGAAGCGCCTCTCCCCTTACCCCTATGGCAGATACCCTTCCCGGGAAACTCCCCCAACGGAAACTAACCCGCGAAGCCGCAAAGGGTTATAGCTCCTATGGTAATCAAATCGGGCTTGCCACCGGACAAGTTGCCGAGGTCTATCACCCGGACTTTGTCGCAAAACGGTTTGAATTAGGCGCGGTCATTGCGGCTGCTCCCGAAGAAAATGTGATTCGCACCACGCCCCTTCCCGGCGACGTTGTGTTGTTAGTCGGCGGCAAAACAGGTCGGGACGGCTGCGGCGGCGCAACAGGCTCCTCCAAAGAACATGACGAAGAGTCTCTCATGGCTTGCGGCGCAGAAGTGCAAAAAGGGAACGCCCCTACAGAACGGAAAATCCAACGGTTATTCCGCAACAAGGCCGCCAGCACTTTGATTAAGCGGTGCAACGACTTTGGCGCAGGCGGCGTATCTGTTGCTATCGGTGAATTAACCGACGGCTTAGATATTTTCTTGGATACCGTACCGAAAAAATATGAAGGCTTAGACGGCACAGAGCTTGCCATTTCCGAATCTCAGGAAAGAATGGCGGTTGTCGTTGCCGCCAAAGACAGCGATACCTTCATTAACTTGGCAAAAGAAGAGAACTTAGAATGTACCCAAGTAGCGGTAGTTACCGATACCAATCGTCTGAAGATGATGTGGAAAGACCAAACTATTGTAGACTTAAACCGCGATTTCTTAAATACCAACGGCGTACAGCAGGAAGCTGCCGTTGTTATCACCTCTCCTTCTGAAGAGAATAACTTCTTCCAGACGTTACCTGATTACATCAATGAAGATATTGACTTGGAAGAAATGTGGTATAAAAACTTGGCAGACCTAAACACCGCCGGGCAAAAAGGTTTGGTAGAACAATTTGACAGCACTGTAGGCGCAGCCACAGTCCTCATACCATTCGGCGGCAAATACCAGCTCTCCCCTGCCATCGGTATGGCAGCAAAAGTTCCCGTTCTTCATGGAGAAACCACAACCGCCACATTGATGACATACGGCTATCACCCTTATCTTGCCAGCTGGAGTCCTTATCACGGCGGACTCTATTCCGTGGTAGAAGCCATTTCCAAGCTGGTAGCCATGGGCGGCGATTATAAAAAGGCTTATCTCAGCTGTCAGGAATTCTTTGAAAAATTAGGCAAAGACCCCGCTAAATGGGGCAAACCATTTGCCGCCCTTTTGGGCGCATTCCAAGCGGAAAAATCCTTGGGCATCGGCGCCATCGGCGGCAAAGACAGTATGTCCGGTACTTTCAAAGACATTCATGTACCACCAACCCTGGTTTCCTTTGCCGTTACCGTTGTAGACACCGTACAGATTGTCTCCTCCGAGCTGAAAAGCACCAACAGCCATTTGATTATGCTCCCCGTTACCTGCGATATCAACGAAATCCCTGATTTTGACGCGCTGAAAGCCATGTATGAAAAAGTAAACCAACTGATTCGCGACGGTTGGGTACTCTCCTCTTCTACGGTTGGCAACGGCGGTATTGCAGCAGCTGTCAGCAAAATGGCGTTTGGTAATAAAATCGGCGTCAAATTCAGCGGTCAATGGTTTGAAGACGAATTATTCGCGCCGGAAATCGGCTCTATCATCTTAGAGTTAGACGGTGATATGAAAGAGGAAGAAATCGAAGGATATCTCTCCCCTGTGGAATATGAATACATCGGTCATACCTATGGAGAAGCAAACATCATCGTCAACGAAGCCACCATTCCATTGGAAAAAGCCATTGACGCTTGGACAAACACGTTAGAAAAAGTATTCCCAAGCAAAACCAAAGATATCAAAGACACCGCGCCTATCATCTCTTACGATAAGCCAAACACAGCAAAACCGCATATCTTAACGCCGCAGCCAAAGGTATTCATTCCAATCTTCCCCGGTATGAACTGCGAATACGATACAGCATTAGGCTTTGAACGAGCGGGCGCTACAGTAGAAAGTTTTGTGGTAAAAAATCTCAACACCAAAGATATTGAAGAATCTGTTGACGCTATGGTACAACTCATTGGCAAGTCTCAGATTATCGCCTTCCCCGGCGGCTTCAGCGCTGGTGATGAACCAGACGGCTCGGGAAAATTCATCAGCGCCTTCTTCCGTCATCCCAAACTCATTGAAGCAGTGGACAAACACTTGAATCAAAACGACGGTTTGATTATCGGTATTTGCAACGGCTTCCAAGCCCTTATCAAACTGGGCTTAGTGCCATATGGGAAAATCGTTCCTATGACGGAAACCTCCCCGACCTTGAGCTTTAACAAAATCGGCAGACACGTTTCCTGCATGGTCAATACAAAAGTAGTTTCTAATCTCTCTCCTTGGTTTAGCCAGTGCAGCCTAGGCGATATCTATACCATTCCTGTTTCCCACGGTGAAGGCAGATTCGTCGCTCCGGCAAACGTCATTGCAGACTTAATTAAGAACGGGCAGGTTGCCACCCAATATGTAGACCATGAAGGTATGCCTTCCCTCAACACCCCATATAACCCTAACGGCTCTATGGCAGCCATTGAAGGTATCACCAGCCCCGACGGCAGAGTCTTGGGTAAAATGGGACACGCCGAACGTATCACAAAACACACCGCATTAAATATCCCCGGCAACAAGGTTCACCCTATTTTTGCTGGCGGCGTAAATTATTTCAAATAAACCAATAAAAAAAGACCGACATATTTTATGTCGGTCTTTTTTTAAGCTTGCTGTCCATTCATTAATGCCAAGCCTTCTTTTCCCGTTATATGTTCGATAGAAAGCTCCAACATACACAGCCGTTGCCAGAATTTATCGATTTCTTCCTCGCGGCTTTTAGCGGATTCATCAGGGGAATACCGCACCGCTAGTTTTTCAATTGCCACTCGTTTTTCCTCATCGTCTGTAAGGATACGAATCTGACCAAAAACAATGACGCTCTGATAAGCGGTAGTATATTCTTCAGGAATAACCTCATCAGCAGCAATCACACAGAAAGACGCCTTTTTATTCCTAGCAATAGCATCAATTTTATGTCCTTCTTTTGCGCAATGAAAATATATTTTATCCCCTGCTAAAACATAGCTCAGCGGCACTCCGTAAGGGTATCCATCATCCCCCATTAACGACAGCACACCGGAAGTGCAATTTTCTAAGACTGCTCTCGCGTCTTTCGCCGTTAATTGCTGTTTGATTCTTCTCATTTCTCGAAACATATGCATAACTCCCAATACACCGGTTAATCTTGTTTTTTCTCTTTTACTTTTTCCATAAGCCAGTCGGCAAGACTTTCCAGCCCCAAGTCTTCTTTACAGGAAGTCACAAACAGACTGACATTGGGGTTGATTTTGGTAATTTCTTCCTCCATGCGAGCAATATCAACACCGGCATAAGGCGTCAAATCTTCTTTATTGATAATGCAAGCCCCTGCTTGAGAAAAAACAATCGGATATTTTGCTGGACGGTCCTCCCCTTCCGGTACACTGATGACCACCATTTTCAGGTCTTCCCCTAAATCAGACTGTCCCGTTAAGGTTAGCGAACCAATGTTTTCTATCAATAATAAATCAACTTCCGACCAATCAAACATGCCCAGAACTTTAGCAACCATTTCCCCATCTAGAGAAGACGTCTCCTGAGAATTGATTTGTACGGCAGGCACATTACAATCAGCAATCCGTTGCGCGTCCTTAGCTGTTTCCACATCGCCTAAAATCACCGCACAATTTACCTTGTCGGCAAGATAAGGAAAGACGCGCTCTAAAACAGAGGTTTTTCCCGCGCCGGGCGCGCCTAATAAATTCACCACAAAAACTCTTTTTTCCTGAAAGAAATTTCTGTTTTTTTCGGCGCAAGATAACACAGGTATCTGGGTTTCTTGCCCTTGGGTTTCTTCTAAGTGTGCGTCCATTAGCACAAATTCCTCCTTTTATGATAAGCAAACGTCTGACTTATCATAGATACATCCCGAAATAACATTTTTCATAAGGAATCACCGGGGTATTGTATCACACTTCCCCCGAGAAAGCAAAATTTTCTCTTTGGCTATTTTTCTATCATAGCCAAAAATTCTTGTTCTGTGAGAACAGGAATATGCAAATCAAGAGCCTTTTCCCGTTTGGAACCAGCATTTTCCCCTACCACAACATAATTGGTTTTCTTACTGACGCTATCTGTTGCTTTGCCACCATAGTATGCAATCAAGCTCTTAATTTCCTCTCTGGTCATGGTCTCCATAGTTCCCGTCACCACGAAGGTCATTCCCTGAAAGCGTAAATCATCTCCGGCGAGCGTCTCCCCGCCAAGGGTCGTATTCACGCCTAATTCTTTCAGCTTGTTTATGAGTATGCGGTTTTCTTCTTTTTCATACCACTGGTGAATGCTTGCTGCCATTTTCTCACCGATTTCAGGGATAGCGGTCAATTGTTCTACTGTCGCCGTTAAGACGCTGTCAATATTTGGAAAATACCCTGCCAAGAGTTTCGCCGCCTTTTCCCCGACCAGGGGAATGCCTAATGCTGTCAACAATCGATAACCAGGATTAGACTTGCTGGCGGCAATGGCTTGCAGCAAGTTATCCACGGACTTTTCGCCCATTCGCTCCAGCGCCAATAAATCTTCTCGTTTTAAAGTATATAAATCAGCAGGACTAACCGCCAAGCCGCTATTCAACAGCTGCATCACTACTTGAGGACCGAGTCCATCAATATCCATGCCTCCGGAGGAAACGAAATAAATCAACTTTTCCCGGTGACGGGAGGGACAATCATTGTTCACACAGCGATGCGCCACTTCTCCTTCCGGCTGCACGATAGGCATACTGCATTCCGGACACAGCGCTGGCATAGCAAAGATTTTTTCCGCACCCGTTCTCTTTTCCGTTAACGCACGCACCACTTCAGGAATCACATCACCGGCTTTTCGTATCATAACGGCATCGCCGATACGCAAGTCCCGCTCTCTAATCAAATCAGCATTGTGCAGACTGGCACGGGAAATTATGCTGCCGGCAACAGGTACAGGGTCTAGGATTGCCGTCGGCGTTAAAACCCCGGTCCGTCCCAGACTGATTTCAATATCCAATAGTTTGGTTTCTACTTCCTCCGCCGGAAATTTATAAGCAATTGCCCCTCTTGGCGCTTTTGCAGTGTTGCCCAGTTGGTCTCTTGCTGCCAACTGATTTACTTTCAGCACCAAACCGTCGATTTCAAAAGGCAAAGAATGGCGCTGCTCTTGCCAATAGGAGATAAAGTCGTCTATCTCTGCTATGGTTGCCACTCTTTTAAATAAGGGATTAATGGGGAAACCCTGCTCCCGTAAATAGCTTAATTCTTCTTCATGGGTCAAAAAAGTTTTCCCTTCTATATAAACAATATCATAAATCAACACTTCTAGTTCCCGCTCTGCCGTAATGGCAGCGTCCAACTGCCGTAGAGAACCTGCCGCCGCATTTCTGGGATTTGCAAAGACGGTCTCTCCTCGTTCGTCCCGTTGGGCGTTGAGCACAGCGAAATGGGCTTTGCTCATATAGGCTTCACCTCTGACCACCAGTTTGGGAAGATTATCTTTCAAGGTCAACGGTAAGCCTTTGATGGTTTTAATATTGTCCGTTACGTTTTCACCAACGAAACCATCGCCGCGTGTGGCGCCCAGTTGTAGCACGCCGTTCTCATAAGTAAGCGCCACCGTCAAACCGTCGATTTTGTGTTCAAAGATATAATCCATCGTTTTTCCGTCAACGGGCTGTTGGGTTCGCCGTAAGAAATCCGCTAACTCCTCTAAACTAAAAGCATTTGACAAAGACAACAATTGACGAATATGGGTCACCTGTTGAAACCGTCTATCAGCTCTGCCCCCTACCTTTTGAGTGGGAGAGTTTTCTACCTGAGTTTCGGGATACTTTGTCTCCAAGTCCGCCAGTTCCCGCACTAATTTATCATATTGGTCGTCAGGAATGGTAGGCGCGTCCTGCTCATAATAAGCAATATTGTGTTTTTCAATTTCCTGCCGTAACGCAACAATCCGTTGGATATCTTGTGTTTTTGACATAGCTTTCTTCACTCCGTTTGATACCACCAATTTCTCTTCTTATCATACGCCCTGGATGAAAAATTATCCTGTTAACTCCATAAATTTACAACTTTTTAATAGGCGCATATTTCAGCAACAGTTGTTTGATGCCTTGGTCGGGAAAGGCAACCTTTAGTTCGGTGCTGTCACCACTGCCACTTGTACCGACAACCACACCAATGCCAAACTTGCTGTGTTGGACTTTATCACCAATATTAATTAACGAAACACTTTTTGCCCCCACATTAGCATTGCCACTGTAAAAGTTCGGTTCTTTTTTTGCCCCAATGTTAGCAGTATCTCGGTTAGTGGGTCTCCCCCAAATACCGCCATAATAATTACCTCCACCCTGTTCCGGCAAAGTTTCTTTATAGACTTGTCCGCCGTTACCTTGGACTTCCAGAAGATGTTCCGGCACTTCGTCTAAGAAACGGGAAGGCGGATTATAATTATCGTTGCCCCATTGCAAACGACGGTCAGAACGACTGAGATATAATTTCTCTTTGGCGCGGGTCATGCCCACATAGCATAGCCGTCGTTCCTCCTCCAGCTCCTCATCGTCCACCAGCGCCCTGCTATGTGGAAAGATTTTTTCTTCCATACCGGTAATAAAAACAATGGGAAATTCTAACCCTTTGGCTGCATGCATGGTCATAAGGGTGATGTAATCGTCCCTACCGTCTTCTGTATCCATATCCGTTGCCAGGGACATTTGGGCAAGGAAATCCTCTAAGGTATTTTCTAAAGAATTCCGTTCAAATTCTACCACCACAGATAATAATTCCTGGAGGTTTTCCTGGCGGCTTTCCCCTTCTGCCGATTTATCCTCCATGAGCATTTGCCAATAACCGGTATTTTCCCATACCTTCGGCAGCAATTCGCTAAGCGGCGTTTGTTCGGCAAGCGCCAACAGCTCCACAATCATGGTATAAAAATCTAACAGCTTTCGCCCCGTAGAGGCCGCAATACCAGGTACATCCTCTAAATGAGTAAAAACCGTAAAGATACATTCATCTTGGACCGCTGCATATTGCTCCAGCTTTTGCCAGGTGGTCTCCCCGATGCCCCGTTTCGGTTCATTGATAATCCGCCGCAAGCTGATATTGTCTGCCGGATTAGAAAGCAATCTCAAATATGCCATGATGTCTTTGATTTCTTTTCGTTCATAGAACTTCATCCCACCGTAAATGCGGTATGGCAGATTGTATTTGATACACAAATCTTCAAATAATCGACTTTGACTGTGGGTACGGTAAAGGATAGCAAAGTCCTGGTAACGCAGGGATTTTTTGCTTTTCAGATTGACGATTTCCTGGAGGACAAAAGCAGCCTCTTCTCTATCAGAAGTAGCTTGATAATAAGTAATCAGCTCCCCCGCGCCGTTGCTGCTCCAGAGCTTTTTCTCTTTTCGACCTTGGTTGTTTTGGATAACGCCGTTGGCAGCGTCTAAAATATTTTGGGTGGAGCGATAGTTTTGCTCCAAGTTAATGACCGTCGCTTGAGGATAGTCTTTTTCAAAGTCGATGATATTCCGAACATCGGCGCCCCGCCAACGGTAAATAGACTGGTCAGGGTCACCCACTACACAGATATTTTTTCTCTTTGCCGCCAGCATTTTGATAAACTGGTACTGGCAATAGTTGGTATCCTGATATTCATCTACCAATATGTATTGGAATTTATCCTGATAGTTTTCCAATAAATCAGGGTTCTTTTGCAGCAAATAAACTGCTTCCACCAGCAAATCATCGAAGTCCAGCGCGTTGCTTTGCCGTAAATAGGCTTGATATTTACCATAGATTTTAGCAACGACCTCTTCCCATTCGCTAGCAGCGGTCTTTGCCGCAGCCTCCGGCGTTTGCAAGTTGTTCTTCGCTTTACTGATAGCAGCGGATACAGCTCTGGGGTGATATTCTTTATCGGACAATCCTAATTCTTTGAGGATTTTTTTGATAACCTGCTGCTGGTCGCCGTCATCATAAATGGTGTAGTTTTTATCGAAGGGGCAGCGATCGCTCTCCTGCCGCAGAATTCTGCCGCAAATGGCGTGAAAGGTACCAATCCACATACCTCTGGTGTCAAACTCCATGAGATTTTCCAGACGGTCTTTCATTTCTTTAGCAGCTTTATTGGTAAAGGTTACAGCGAGAATCCTTCCCGGAGAAACATTTTTCACAGAGATAAGATAGGCAACCTTAGTAACCAATACTTTAGTCTTACCGCTGCCTGCCCCAGCTACAATGAGAATCGGTCCCTCTGTCGTTTGCACCCCTGCTTGCTGCTGTGGATTTAATCCTTTAATGATTTCCGCTTCCTCAATATATCGCATAAAAGTTTTAACTCCTTTTAACCCTATTTCCCTGTTCATATCATAGAAAAAGGTGGTATACGCCACCTTTTTGCTCAGACAATTCATTTTGTCATATGTATTTATTTTGCCGCTTCGCTAATGGCAACCTGTAAATTAATATCTTTGGTATATAACGCCTTGCCCAAAATGGCGCCAAAGATATTTTCATGGTTTAATGCTTTGATACCTTGAATATCCGCAAGAGAAGAAATCCCCCCCGAAATAATCACTTTCATATTGGTCGCTTCCAGCACCGGCAACATATGAGAAAAATCCGGTCCCTTTAACTTTCCTGCCCGATTGCTGTCATGATAAACAATATAACTCACGCCCAGCTGCTCCATGACTCTTACCATTTCCAAAACGGTGGTCGGCACACCGGCTTTCCACCCCTCCATAAGCACCATACCGTCACGACTATCGATGCTGATGACAATGCGGTCGCCATACTTCTTGCAGGCTTCCTGCACCAATTGATGATTGGTAATGGCAACCGTACCCAGCACCACCCGTTTTACCCCGGCATCCAGGAGCATATCAATGGTATCCATGTTACGGATGCCGCCCCCCACCTGGATTTCAATGCCATCCACTTCTAAAATCTTCTTGATAGCAGCGAGATTATCACAGTGTCCGGAAAATGCGCCATCCAAATCACCTACATGAATATATTGGGCACCCATATTGCGCCAAGTTTGCGCAACACTTTGGGGATTCAGCGGAAAGACAGGCTCATCGTCGTCCCATTCCGCCAACGCTCTGGTGGATATGCCTTCTCTCAGTTCAATTGCAGGAATAATTAACATAAGCCATGCCTCCGTTTGATTCTGGATTTTCTCTATCCTGATTTTACTTTATCATTTTAATATATTTTGTGACAAAAAACCACCCTTTGTTTCAATTCTTACATCTTTTCTTTTCTCCCACTATCCTAAAAAGAAACTGATACCAGTAGCATTTTTGCCGACCAATAGCAGAAGAACAGCGGCAACAAGATAGAAAAAAACATATGTTGCCGCCTCCTTTTTATAGGATTTTTTTAAGAGAGGATAAACTTGTATTTTCAAAGTGACAATAAAAAGAACGCCCAATAGCAAACTCATAACCATACCTCTCCTCCCTTATAACCGACCAACAGCAGACCTTTTTTGTCTTTTATGCTTTTGATACAGACCAACAAACACCAATAATAGCGGAATCACAAGATAAAATGGAATGCCAATCCAAGAGAAATAAAAGTCCAGCTGTTGCTGAATCCCTTCCGAAAAACCAATAAAGAAAAAAGCCGACGCCAACGTTAATAATGCCAAAGGAAGGATTAATACCCTTTTTTCTCTCATGGCAAAGGTATGGTTCACCATTTCCAGAAAAATATAAAACATATAGGTAATCCGCAAGATGCCCCCGGCAATCAACGCCATAATACCCAGCAATTCTACTTGGGGCAGAATTCCCACCAGGTCTATGACTTTCAGCACATGAGTGCTGGGATAGTCAAATAAATAAGTAGCCGGTCCCAACACCAGCGCGCTGCGGATATCAATAAACACCAAATAAAGAAGAACAAACACCATCCAAAATCGTATCGATTTTCCCGAATTGCCTTTCCCCTCTGTATGAACGCCAGGTATCACAAACATGAGCAGATTAAAATACTCCAACATCAACATATATTTTAGGCTTTTTAGCCATACTGTCCCGTCTATCTCCTGCAATGGCAATAAATAAGAAAATTTCATTTCCGGTATGACAAATACCGTATCCAAAAAAGCAATAGCAAGCAACAGAGAAATTACAATCACAGACGCGCGGGCAAGAACTTCCAGACCAAAATAAGCTCCCAAAGCTGCTGCAATCAAAACAAGAAACATCACCACCAACTGAGGTGTATACCAGGTATCCAAATCAATCCAAAAATTTGCCATCAGTAATAAAGAAAACCCCGTTGCAAAAAGAAACAACACCGTATAAACAAGAGAAAAAATTTTCCCCAACACTTTGCCAAACACAGCCGTTAGGATTTGAGAAAAGTTCTTATCCGGAAAAAGTTTACAAATAGTTAAATAGATTGAAATCAAAAAAAATCCCAGCACAGCGGAGCTTAGTGTTGTAAACCATTGGTTATGCGCCATCCCCTGCTCCACCGGAGAAAAAATTTGCTGTCCGCCAAAAAGAAAAGCAGCCAACAACAAAACCAATTGTCCATTGCTAATTTGTTGTTTTTCGTTTTGTTTTATTTCCGTTTCTTTTCTATCCTTCAACACTACCACCCGCTCCCTTTGCCGCTACATCGTCACGCAAATTACCGGCAAAATAAATATGGCTATTTACGGAGATATCCAACTCTACTTGAGGAAAAAGCATCTCCCACTGATCTTGATGCGCTTTCCACCATTTATAATTGGTCGTTCTGGCCAACTGTCCGATTTGTAAAAAATCTGCTTTTAAGTCCTGGCTTTTCTTTAATGTGGATTTTAATATTTCCGTAATGACCTGGTTTTGATGTTCCTCTAACTTACGAAAATCCTCTTGACGAACAGGAGGGTCTTCCCCTACCATTTCTACAATAACGCTGGTAACATTTGCTTGGGCTTTTACCTTCAGAACCTCATCTTCCACTTTAAACTTCGGTTTGATGTCTAACTGAAGAATTTCCAAATTTAGTATCCCACCTTGATTACCGGGAATAGAGATTGTACTGTTTTGCTCCCTACCGCTATACCACAACAACCCTTTGCTGGCAATATCGCCTAAATTGCCCACCGGCATCCCGTTATGAAACACCCAAAACCCGATTAACGCCACCTCTTCTGTAAGCTGCCCCGGACTGGACGCACTTTCAGAAGCAGCACTTTCCTTTTTATCCGGTTCTTTCTTCTGCAAGGTCAAGATAGGCAAATAGGCCGCTGCCTTCGGTGTAGCGGAAGCTGTAATAAAGTCGTTAATGCTAACGCCGTATCCTTCCCCTTGATGGGCTCTCCCATTTACATAGAGCAAACGAGCGATGCCTAAAGCATTTACCCAATCGTCACCAATGGGTGTATTAATTAAGTCAAAAGCTCTGCCCGGCGTCACGGCAAGAAGCGCTTTGGGACGTAAATCCTTCCTTAAAAACATATCAATATAATCAAAAACTGACTGGTCCAACGCCTTTTCGCCAATGATGATAATACTGTTGTGTTGCCAGCTAAGCATACGATTATTGATAAATTCCAGATTATGCACTGCCTGATACACCGTTTCTCCACAGGCAGTCAAATGAAAGTCCCCACTGGCGCGAACATTACCGTTGTTACCGGGAGAACCATTTAACAGGCTGACCGTTACCCGAATCAAACCATTATCCTCCCGGTCAATAGCAACACCACCAACTACCCCTAAATGAGTAACGTCACGTTTATCCCAGCAACCGCTGAAAAGACAGGCATAAAAGCAGCATAGCAATATCAATATTCCTTTTTTGAGCTTTCGTTTCATAGTTATCCGATCCTTTATTTTTACCTACTGTAAATGCCGGGGCGGCATAGGTTCTTGATGTTTCTTTTCTCGTACGATATTTTTTACATGAAACATGGACGGACGCTTATCTTGCTTCCACAAAGGCATACGAATGAACGTATCCTTGAGCGAACAAAGAGAAAGCGGCGCAACGGGAGAAAGATAAGGCACACCAAAAGACCGTAATGATACCAAATGATATAACAATATCATAGAAGCAATCATTAACCCAAAAGCCCCCATGGTACTGCTGATAACAATAAACGCCAATCTTAGCAAGCTGGAGACATCTAAGAGGGGATTAACAATAAACGTACAAATCATAGTCAATGCCATGACAATAACAACAGGCGCGCTGATAATCCCTGCCGAAATTGCCGCGTCTCCCAAAACAATCCCACCAACAATACCAATAGACTGCCCCACCGACTTTGGTAACCGTAGACCGGCCTCCCGTAATAATTCATTAAGCAAATTAGCATAGAAAATACTGACGGAAGAGGAAAAAGGAACCGTTCCCTCTGTTGCTAAAATCACAGCAAATAACTGTATCGGCAATAACTCCTGATGATAGGAACTAATCACAATATATAATGCCGGCGCATAAATAGAAAAGAAAAACGCCAAATACCGCAAAAGACGAATAAAGCTGGCATAGAAAGGACGAGAATAGTAGTCCTCCACGCTTTGGAATAGCTCCGGTAACAACAAGGGTACGGTTAGCGCCACAGGCGAACCGTCAACCAAAATTGCAACGCGTCCCTCCAACAATTTTGCGCTGACTTTATCCGGTCGTTCTGAATTTCCTACCGTAGGAAAGATGGAATGGGGTGCGTCTTCAATATATTGCTCCACATAGCCCGAATCTAAAATAGCGTCGACCTTGATGCCTGCAATACGACGTCGCACCTCTTCTACCAGAGCGCTGTTGCAAATGCTCTCAATATAAATAATGGCAATATCGGTTTGACTGTATTCCCCGACTTTGACCATTTCCATTTTTAAATCCGGATGACGAATTTTACGCCGCAGCAGGGCTAGATTAATTTTTAATGTCTCTACAAAGCCTTCCTGCGGACCACGAATGGTAATCTCCGTGCCAGGTTCGCTTACAGAACGGGCGCTCCAATCCCGAATATCCAGCTCCAGCCCAACAGCGCACCCATCGGCAAAGATATAAGCCGCACCACTCATCACGCCTTCTATAATCTTTTCTAATTCCGTTTCTTCCTTCACGCTATTAACCGTCAAAATATTTTCCGCAATAAAGGATAACTCATCAGAAATTTTCTCTTCCCGATACAGCATTAGCGGCGCAAGTACATTGTCATTGAGAATCTTTTTATCGACTAGGCCGTCAACAAAGACAAGGGCAGCCTTTTTTTCGCTGTTACCAGCCAGGTGAAACTCTCGAAAGACCACATCGGTATTATCTCCCCACACCTGCTTAAGATAATCAATATTTTGTTTTAAGGCAGAAAAAACTGTTCCCATAAACGTTCCTCTTTTTTATCATTGCGTTTTTCCACGCAATCTTATTATGGGAAATTTTTTTCCTTTTTATTCCCGAGTGCGTTTCCATAAAAAAACAACTAAGCAAAACGCTTAGTTGTTTTTATCTTTATTTTTCTTTTTTCTAACGGTTTAAGGCACGATGTCCGATATCTTTCCGATAAAAAGCGTCCTTGAAAGAGATTTTTTCTACAGTAGCATAGGCAGATTGGATGGCCTCTGCAATGGTTGCGGCTCTTGCCGTAACTCCCAGCACTCTACCGCCTGCCGTGACGATTTTTTCATTCTTCTCAGCGGTTCCGGCATGAAATACAGTTGTTGTTTCATTATCCAATCCGTCAAGCCCCAAGATTTCTTCACCTTTGGCATATTTGCCAGGATACCCTCCGGCTACCATGACAACGCATACGGCAGATTCTTCATGCCACCGAATCTCGATATTCTGCAATTTTCCGTCTAAGATTGCTTCGATAATATCGACTAAATCCGTTTCCAGCCGCATCATAATAGGCTGAGTTTCCGGGTCGCCGAAGCGAGCGTTATATTCTAATACTTTTGGACCTTCTGCCGTTACCATAAGCCCCGCATAAATCACCCCCTGATAGAGTCTGCCTTCTGCTCTCAACGCGTCAATGGTCGGTTGTAAAATGGTTCTCTGCACTTCTTCTGCTAAATCTTCCGTGTAAATAGGCGCAGGGGAATATGCTCCCATGCCGCCAGTATTCGGACCGTCATCTCCGTCAAAGACCCGTTTATGGTCTTGGGCACTGACCATAGGCACCACGGTAAAACCGTCGGTAAAAGCTAAAATGCTTACTTCTTCCCCGTCTAAATATTCTTCGATAACCACAACACTGCCTGCATCACCAAAGATATTATCTTCCATAATATCTTTGACTGCTTGGATTGCCGTTTCTTCATCAAATGCAACGACAACACCCTTTCCTGCAGCCAGTCCATCGGCTTTCACCACAATAGGCGCGCCCCATTCTTTGATACAGGCAATTGCATCTTCCGCATTAGTAAAAGTTCCGTACTTGGCAGTAGGAATATTGTATTTCGCCATTAAGTCTTTGGATAACGCCTTAGATCCTTCAATAGCAGCAGCCCGCTTACTGGGCGCAAAGATTTTTAACCCTGCCGCTTGGAAACGGTCGGCAATGCCTTCCATAAGAGGCGCTTCCGGACCAACTACCGTTAAATCAATGGAATTTACCACAGCAAATGCCAGGAGCTTTTCTACATCGTCTGCTGTAATCGGAATATTTTCCGCTAAGCTTGCTGTCCCTGCATTACCAGGAGCGCAATAAAGTTTATCTACTTTGGGGCTTTGGGCGAGCTTCCACACGAGAGCATGTTCTCTGCCGCCGCCGCCTACAACCAATACCTTCATATTTTCCTCCTAAAAGGCTCATGCCTGCTCTCTTAATGTCTGAAATGTCTTGTTCCTGTAAATATCATGGCAATGCCATGTTGGTTGGCAGCTTGGATAGATTCCTCATCACGAATAGAGCCGCCCGGCTGCACAATAGCTTTGATACCGGCTTTTGCCGCCTGGTCGATGGTATCCCTAAAGGGGAAGAAGGCGTCGGAGGCAAGAACCGCGCCGTTAGCCTTTTCTCCTGCTTGGGCAAAAGCAATGTTCGCAGAGCCAACCCGATTCATCTGCCCCGCGCCCACACCAATGGCTTGCTTATCTTTGGCTACTACAATCGCATTAGATTTTACATGTTTTACCACCCGCCATGCAAAGCCCAGTTCTTCCATTTGCTCCGGTGTTGGTTGCGTATCAGTCACTACCTGCCAAGTAGTGCTATCTTCTGCTTCGTTGTCTGCATCCTGCAATAAGAAGCCGCCGTTTACACGCTTCACATCTAGACCATTATAGCTATTGCCGCTAAATTCTCCTGTTTCCAATAAACGAATATTGGCTTTTTTCGTCAGGATTTCCAATGCATCCGGTGCAAACTCCGGCGCAATAACCGCCTCCAAGAAAGTCTTGCTGATTTCTGTAGCAGTCGCCGCGTCTACCGTACGATTTAAGCCCACAATACCGCCGAAGGCAGAGACAGAGTCGCAAGCATACGCCTTTTGATACGCGTCACAAATATCAGCGCCAATACTTGTCCCACATGGATTGGTATGTTTAATTACGACAGCAGCAGGTTGGGTAAATTCTTTTACCAATTCCAGTGCAGCATTTAAGTCTACAATGTTGTTATAGGAGAGTTCTTTACCGTGAAGTTGTTTTGCGGTGGCAACGCATACGCCTTTTGCTCCTAAACTACGATAGAAAGCAGCCCCCTGATGAGGATTTTCCCCATAACGCATATCCTGGATTTTTTCTCCGGCAAGAATCATGGTTTCCGGGAATTTTTCCCCAAAGCCGGTTTGTTCTTTCAAATAGTTTGAGATAAAGCTATCATATTCTGCTGTATGAGTAAAAGCTTCTGCAGCCAATTCTAATCTGGTTTTTTCGTCGATTTCCCCTTTTTCCTTCAACATATGGATAATCATGTCATACCGTTCCGGGTTTACCACAATCGCCACATATTTGTTGTTTTTGGCAGCAGCGCGCACCATAGTCGGTCCGCCAATGTCAATATTTTCGATAGCGTCAGCCAGCGTCACATCAAGTTTTGCAATCGTTTGACGGAAAGGATAAAGATTGACAACCACCAGGTCAATAGGAACAATGCCCAAATCTTCCAGTTGCGCTAAGTGTTCCGGCGTACGCATGGCAAGAATACCGCCATGAACAAAGGGATGAAGGGTTTTTACCCGTCCCCCTAAAATTTCCGGAAAGCCTGTTACGTCCGTCACATAGGTAGCAGGAATGCCCGCTTCTTGAATGGTTTTAAAGGTGCCGCCGGTAGAAACGATTTCATAATCCAAGGCAGCTAATTCCCTGGCAAAATCAACCACACCGGTTTTATCAGAAACGCTGATGATTGCTCTTTTCTTCATATTCTTTCTCCTCCCTATCTTCTTATTTATCTATGGTTACTTTTCTGCCGTTTAAGTGTACGCGTCCCTCAGAAATCCATTGCAACACTTCCGGCAATAGCTGATGTTCCTGTTCCAAAATGCGAGCAGCTAAGGTTTCTTCCGTGTCGTCGTCTAAGACAGGTACTACCCGCTGGGCAATAATAGGACCGGAATCCAAACCGTCATCCACAAAATGAACGGTACAGCCGCTGACTTTCACACCGTATTCCACCGCCTGTCGCTGCCCATGGAGCCCAGGGAAAGAAGGCAACAACGCCGGATGAATATTAATAACCCGTTTGCGGAATTTCTTCAAAAGCTCCTTGGTAACAATACGCATATAACCAGCTAAAACCAAAAAATCCACATTAAAATCCTCTAGCAATTCTGCCATAGCGCCGTCAAAGTCCTCTCTGGTCTTGTAATTTGACGGATGCATGGGAAGACAAGGAATTTTATGCTTCTCTGCCCTTGCTAAAGCATAGGCTTCTGGCTTATCGCTAAGTACCACATGAATATCTGCATCTAATTTTCCTGCTTCAATAGCGTCAATAATAGCCTGTAAATTGCTGCCATTGCCAGACGCCAGCACTCCTAATTGCAACCGCATTGCAATGCCTCCTTTGCACAAAAGAAACTGATAGCCTATGCTTCCCCCCACAACTACCAGTTTTCTTTGTTCTTATTTGAATTCTACAATACCATTACCCTCTGTCATTTCACCCATAACAAAGGCTTCTGGAC
>CATIYQ010000095.1 GCA_949739465.1 uncultured Peptococcaceae bacterium
ATGAATTACGGCGGTCAAGCAGTTATCGAAGGCGTCATGATGCAAGGTCCCGAGGGCAATGCAGTGGCAGTGAGAACTGCTGACGGAAATATAAAAACCAAAGTATCCAGAAGAAAACCTTGGCGGGAGAAAAATCGGATTTTAAGCCTGCCCATTATCCGTGGCTGCGTAACGCTGGTAGACTCCATGGTCAATGGTATCTCTATCCTTACCTGGTCGGCAGCGCAGGTAGGCGAGGCGGAAGATGAAAAACTGACGAAAAAAGATATTGCTTTTGCCCTCATCTTTGCGGCGTTGTTTTCCATTGGTCTTTTTATTGTCATTCCTGTTTTTGCCGCCTCTTTTTCTGTGGATAAAGTAGGCTCCTTCGGCAGAAGCTTTTTAGAAGGAATTTTGCGTATCGGCATTTTCTTGGGCTATGTGATTATCGTAGGGCAGATGTCCGATATGAAACGGTTATTCGGCTATCACGGCGCAGAGCATAAAACCATCGCCGCCTATGAAGCGGGGGTAGAGCTAACGCCTGAAAATGCGAAAAATTATTCTCGGATTCACCCTCGGTGTGGCACCAGTTTTATTTTTATGACCATGATTTTAATGATTTTGGTGTTTTCCGTGGTAGGGCAGACCACCCCTATCAAGCGGATTTTTATCAAGATTCTTTGTATGCCTTTGGTAGCGGGCATTTCCTTTGAAGTGTTCCGTCTGCCGTTGAAATTCCCTAACAGCATCATTGTCAAAGCGTTGGTTGCTCCCGGGCTTTGGACTCAACGGCTGACCACCAAAGAACCAACCCTAGATCAGTTGGAAGTTGCCATTGCCGCGCTTACCTCTGTACCCGGCTTTGTTCCTTCTTATGCAGCGGAAGAAAAAAGCAGTTGTCCTTTCTTAGGAGAGGGGAGCGGCTGCGGAAAAAAGGAGAACGCCCCTGTGCACACTCAAACCAATACTGTAAGCGCCAATCCTAGCTTGCATCATTTATAGCGGCGTCTTTTTATCACTCTGAAAGTACAAAAAAGAAAAAAGTGAGGATAAAAAGATGATTGAAAAATTAGCCGCTTTGGAAGAAAAGTATGATACATTGACGGACTTAATCGCCCAGCCGGAGGTTATCGCCGACCAGGAAGCCTGGACCAAACACATGAAAGCCCACGCGGAGCTGGAGGAAGTGGTTTCTACCTATCGGGAATATAAAAAATGCGTGACGGGTATTGCTGATGCGAAACTGATGATAGAAGATAAATCCGACCCGGAAATGGCGGAAATGGCCCAGTTGGAGTTAGACGAATTGCTGCCATTAAAAGAGGAGTTGGAACGGAAACTTAACATCTTACTGCTGCCCAAAGATCCCAACGATGATAAAAACGTACTCTTGGAAATTCGCGCCGGTACCGGCGGCGATGAAGCCGGGCTTTTCGGTGGGGACCTAATGAAGATGTATATGCGCTATGCAGATAAAAACGGTTGGCGGACGGAAATGATGGAGTCTAATATTACCGACTTGGGCGGTGTGAAAGAAGCCATTATTCTCATCGAAGGGCAAGGGGTATACAGCCGTCTGAAGTTTGAAAGCGGCTTCCATCGGGTGCAGCGTGTGCCTGCTACCGAATCCAGCGGACGGATTCATACCTCTGCCGCTACCGTTGCGGTATTGCCGGAAGCGGAAGAAGTGGAAGTGGAAATTAACCCTAACGATGTACGCATCGACGTATTCTGTGCCTCTGGTCCCGGGGGACAGTGTGTAAACACCACTCAATCTGCTGTGCGGGTAACCCATATTCCCACAGGTATCGTGGTATCCTGCCAAGATGAAAAATCTCAGCACAAAAACAAAGACAAAGCCATGCGGGTATTACGTGCCAGAGTCTTAGAAAAAATGCAGGCGGAAGCGGCAGGAGAACAGGCTAGCACCAGAAAAAGCATGGTAGGTAGCGGCGACCGTTCCGAGCGGATTCGCACCTATAACTTCCCTCAAGGGCGGGTAACGGACCACCGTATTGGGCTTACCCTCCATAAATTGGAATGGATTTTACAGGGGGATTTAGACGAACTGATTGACGCGCTCATTACTACTGACCAGGCAGAACGGTTAAAATCTATGGATAACTAAATGGATAATTAAAATGAAGCTGAAAGAAATATGGCGGCAGCAAGCGGCGGAAATGGTCGCCGCTGCTCCCGAAGAAGAACAAGAAGCCAAGGCAGCCGAAGCATGGGAAGTGTGTCGGTTGTTATTGGCTTTCGTCTTACATTGCGAAGCAAAAGAATTACGGCTGAGGCAGGAGGTAGAACTGTCTGCTGCTGAAGCGGAACGGTTTACGGCTCTTTGCATGAGGGCGAAAAAGGGCTATCCCGTCCAATATTTAACAGGGGAACAGGAATTTATGTCCTTACCTTTTTCTGTGGGGGAAGGGGTGCTGATTCCCCGCTGGGAGACGGAGCTGTTGGTGGAAAAAGCTTTGGCGTTGCTGCCCAAGGACGAGCCTATATTGCTAGCAGATATCTGCACTGGCAGCGGGGCAATCGGCGTTAGCCTCTGTCATTATCTGCCTCTTGCCTATTGCTTTGCTGTGGATATGAGCGAAATAGCCCTTGCCTATGCTAAAGAAAACAGCAGGAGAAATCGGGTGCAGGATAGAATGACTTTCTTACAAGGGGATTTGCTTACGCCTTTAAAGGAGCGGCAGCGTCAATCTGCGAGTTTTGCCCTAGATATGATTTTATCCAATCCACCCTATGTAACCGAGGCGGAAATGAAAGCGTTGCCTGAAAACGTCCGCCATGAGCCGTCTCTTGCTTTGTATGGCGGGGAAGACGGGTTGGATTTTTATCGGCGGTTGGCAGTGGATGGACCGGCTCTTCTTAAGAAGGGCGGCTGGCTCTGTGTAGAGTGCGGCTATACTCAAGGATTGGCGATTAAAGAACTGTGGGAGCGGAGCGGTTTACAAAGGACAGAAATCTGTCAGGACTATGCAGGGAAAGACCGTATGGTCATGGGACAGAAAAAATAGCAAGTAACAGGCAGGAAGAAACATGGAAACAAAATTTTGGCGGTTAGACCGAGAACAAATAGATGAAGAGAAAATCAACGAGGCGGCAGCGCTGATTCGTCAAGGGGAAGTGGTTGCGTTTCCCACGGAGACAGTGTATGGCTTAGGGGCAAACGCTCTTGACGACCAAGCAGTGAAGAAAATCTTTGTCGCCAAGGGCAGACCTAGCGATAATCCTCTCATTGTCCATGTAGCAACCATAGCTCAGGCGGAAGCGGTGGCGGAGATAAGTCCTTTGGCTCGTAAGCTGATGGAGACCTTTTGGCCTGGACCTCTGTCTATCGTCCTACCAAAAAAAGATGGCGTGGCGGCAAGCGTTACGGCAGGGCAAGAGACTGTAGCGGTGCGTATGCCTAATCATCCGGTAGCGTTGGCGCTGATTCAGGCGGCAGGAGTGCCCATTGCTGCTCCCAGTGCCAATCTCTCTGGCAAGCCCAGTCCTACCGCGGCAGACCATGTCTATCACGATTTAAAAGGACGGATTCCTTGTATTTTGGGAGCGGAGGATACCAAAGTAGGCGTGGAGTCTACGGTGGTTCAGGTATGCCAAAATCCTTGCGTGTTGTTACGACCGGGGGCGGTGACCAAAGAACAGCTAGAAGCCTATTGCGGAAAAATCCTTTTGCCAAACAAAAAACAAATGGAAATCCCCCAAGCGCCGGGCATGAAATATACCCACTATGCGCCGGAGGGCAAGGTTTATTTGGTGGAAAACGAAGCGGAATTGCAGGTGGCTTACCGCCATTGGCAAACTCAAGGGAAAAAGATTGTCATCTTAATCCCTAATCAATGGCGGGGTGTGATTAAAGATCTTTCAGACGAGCAAATATTCTTATTGGGAGATGCAGAAAATCTATCGGAAATTGCCGCCGCCGTCTTTAAGGGGTTGCGCTATTGTGATGATATGGGCGCAGAAATCGTCCTTGCCGCATCTTGCGGTGAAGAAGGCATCGGCATGGCGGTGATGAACCGATTGACAAAAGCGGCGCAAAAGGAGAAGTGGTCAGATGACGGAACAGATAGAAAATAAAGAACAGAAACGGGAAGAACAAGAAAACACTGCTTACCAAAGAGAAGTAGGCAAGGTGAATTTGTTGGTGAACTATGCGGAGGACGCCACACGGATTTTATTTGTCTGCACCGGGAACACTTGCCGCAGTCCAATGGCAGAAGCTATCATGAAGCATATGATACAAAAAGACGGCAGGGAAGCGGATTTTGAAGTTCTTTCCGCCGGTATTATGGCGCAAACGGGAGAGGGAGCGTCTAATCTCGCCTGGCAAACTATGTCTGAAATGGGGCTTGATGTAAGTTGGCATCGGGCGAGACAGCTCAACGGCTACATGATGCAAGAGGCACACTTGGTTTTTACCATGACTCGTGCCCATAAAGAGCTGCTTGCCTTTCAATATCCTAACTGTGCCGGGAAAATCTGGCTGGTTACGGAGTATGCCGAGGCGATAAAAAACGGCTTATTTGATAAATTGCTGAAAAAAACAGAATCTGCGGGAGAGGAAACGGAACATGAGGCAGGGCAAGAGGACGCATCTGCCGCCCCTGTTCCTGAGATTTTCGATCCCTATGGCTATGACATCGAAACCTATCAGCAGTGCGCCTATCAGCTTCAAGAAAATCTGACCATGATTTGGGATTTCTTAAAAGGGGCGAGAAAAGCATAAAATCATAAATCGGGAAAAGAGACTAGGTTTTTTTCTCAGATTATGGTAAAATAAAAAAATAGAAAAATATAACAAGATAAGGAGGGGGCTGCTTTGAAAATCGCTTTAGGCTCTGACCATGCCGGTTTCTCATTGAAGGAAACCATTAAGGAGCATTTATCATCACAAGGCTATGAAATCATTGATTGCGGTACGGACAGCGAAGAAAGCGTTGATTATCCTGATTTCGGCGCAAAAGTGGCAAAGACCATTTGCGACGGCGTATGTGAAAAGGGGATTCTTGTCTGCGGTACCGGTATCGGCATTTCTATTGCCGCCAATAAACTGCCGGGGATTCGCGCAGCAGTATGTCATGATTTGTTTACTGCCCAAGCGTCACGGGAACACAATGACGCCAATATTTTAGCTATGGGCGCAAGGGTGATTGCGTCGTCACTTGCTCTTGAGATGGTAGACTTGTGGCTTGCAACACCGTTTTCAGGCGGTCGCCACCAAAGAAGAATAGATAAAATCTCTGCATTGGAAAAATAACAGAAAAAACAGAATCTTGGAAAAATCCCAAAACAAAGAAAGGTTGGATTGTTTATGTTAGAATGGAAATATTTGGATACCGTTGACCCGGAAGTAGCGGACATTATCCGCAAAGAAGACGGCAGACAACAAGGGAATATCGAGTTGATTGCCTCCGAAAACTTCACCAGTCTTGCTGTCATGGAAGCCCAAGGCTCTATCATGACCAACAAATATGCGGAAGGTTATCCGGGTAAAAAGTATTATGGCGGTTGTGAATTTATTGATATGGTAGAAAACTTGGCTATCGACCGGGCAAAGAAATTATTTGGCGCCGACCATGCCAACGTACAGCCTCACTCCGGCGCCCAGGCAAACACTGCCGTATATTTTGCTCTCTTAGAACCTGGTGATACCGTGATGGGGATGAGCTTAGACCACGGCGGGCACTTGACTCACGGCAGCCCGGTTAATCTCTCCGGGAAATATTTTAACTTCGTATCTTACGGTGTAGAAGCCGATACGGAAGTATTGGACTATAATCATGTACGGGAAATCGCCAGAGAATGCAAACCGAAAATGATTGTTGCCGGGGGCAGCGCATATCCCAGAACCATTGATTTTAAAGCGTTGCGGGAAATTGCCGACGAAGTAGGGGCCTATCTCATGGTAGATATGGCGCATATTGCAGGTTTGGTAGCGGCAGGACTCCATCCAAATCCCGTCGAATATGCCGATATTGTTACCACCACCACCCATAAAACATTGAGAGGTCCGCGGGGCGGTTTGATTCTCTGCAAAGAAGAATATGCCAAAGCCATTGACAAAGCAGTGTTCCCAGGCATTCAGGGTGGTCCGCTTATGCACGTCATTGCAGCCAAAGCTGTTGCTTTAAAAGAAGCCATGGAACCGGGCTTTGTCGACTATCAAAAACAAGTTGTCGCCAATGCCAAAGCGATGGCAAAAGGTTTGCAGGACAAAGGTTTCCGCATCGTTTCCGGTGGTACAGATACTCACAAAATGCTGGTAGACTTGAGAAGTAAAAACATCACCGGGAAAGAAGCAGAAAAGGCGTTGGATGAAGTAAGAATTACCTGTAATAAAAATACCATTCCCTTCGACCCTCAAAGTCCTTTCATTACCAGCGGCATTCGTCTTGGTACCCCTGCTATCACCACTCGCGGCATGAAAGAAGACGCAGTGGCTAAAATCGTTGACGCTATTGATTTGACGCTTTCTAACATGAACGACGCAGCAAAATGGGAACAAGCAAGAGCCATTGTGAAAGAATTAACGGAAAAATATCCCTTGTATTAAATTCAGAAAAACTATCTCTGTCTGCCTGAAGGCGGGCGGAGATAGTCTTGTATTGCGGAGGAATGCTATATGCGGCAAACATGGGACGAATATTTTATGAACATTGCCCATCAAGTGGCAACGCGGTCTACTTGCCTTCGCCGACAGGTAGGGGCAGTGGCGGTCAGCCGTGATAATCGAATCTTAGGCACGGGTTATAACGGTTCTCTACCCGGCACGCCTCACTGTGATGTGGTGGGGTGTCTCAGAGATGAACTGGGCGTGCCTTCCGGGCAGCGGCAGGAAATCTGCCGTGCTCAGCACGCAGAAGCCAATGTCTGCAACTTCGCCGCTCGTCACGGGGTGGCCTTAGAAGGGGCAACCATGTATGTAACAGCCCAGCCTTGCACTACCTGTGTAAAAGCCATGGCAACGACGGGGATTCGCCGCGTCATCTTTGACAGCGAATATCCCGACCAACTTGCCTGTCAGCTGGCAAAGGAAGCGGGCATGGAGCTCATCAGCTTCCGTGAAATGGTGGAGCAGGCGGAAAAAGAGAATGGAAACAGTGAGGAATCAGAAAAATCATGACCTATCAAGTATTAAGTATTTTCGGTACGCGACCGGAAGCCATTAAAATGGCGCCTTTGGTGAAGGCGTTGGAAGAAGACGCGCGGTTTACCAGCAAAGTATTGGTAACGGCCCAGCATCGGGAAATGTTGGACCAGATTTTAGCATGCTTTGCCATTACGCCCGATTATGATTTGAACATCATGGAGCCGGGGCAGACCCTCTCCGGGGTAACAGCCAAAGCCCTAAAAGGCATTGAGGAGGTGCTGAAGGTGGACCGTCCCGACATCGTGCTGGTTCACGGGGACACCACCACCACCTTTGTGGGATCTTTGGCGGCCTTCTATCAGCAGGTGAAATGCGGGCATATTGAGGCGGGATTGCGGACGGATTGCAAATATGCGCCCTTCCCTGAGGAAATGAATCGTCGTTTAACAGGCGTCCTTGCCGACTATCATTTTGCGCCTACTCTTACTGCGAGAGAACATCTCCTGAAAGAAAACATCTCTAACGACAACATTGTGGTAACGGGAAACACCGTTATCGACGCTCTTCTCAGCGTGGTGGAAAAAGATGTGGACTTGGCTGCCTTTGGCTTAGGACAGGTAGATTGGCAGAAGAAGGTGATCCTCATGACCTGCCACCGTCGGGAAAACTGGGGCGCACCTATGGAAGAAATCTTTGCTGCCGTTGCCGATGTGGTAAAGGAAAACCCTGAGGCAGAGGTCATCCTGCCTTGTCATAAAAATCCTTTGGTACGGGAAATCGCTTACCGTCATTTAGAGGGGTTGGAGCGGGTGCATTTGGTAGAGCCCCTGGATTATCTGCCCTTTGCCAAAGTTATGTCTAAGTGTTATCTGGTGCTGACGGACTCCGGCGGACTCCAGGAGGAAGCCCCTGCCTTAGGGAAACCTGTTTTGGTGCTTCGTGATGTGACAGAGAGACCGGAAGCCATTGCTGCCGGCACTGCTAGGCTTGCCGGGACGAAAAGAGAAGAAGTGCGGACCATGGTAAATGAGCTGCTGCAAAATGAAATCGTCTATGAACAAATGGCTCATGCTGCTAATCCCTATGGGGACGGTACTGCCTCCCGTCGCACTGTAGAGGCGTTATACGCATTCTTAAGTAGGGATAACAAATAAAGAAATAAAGAGAACAAAAAGACCTATGCAAACGGGAACTTTTTCCCTGCCGCATAGGTCTATTATTTATCCAATCAGAAAAAGAACAGAGGAGGAAAACAGATGAAGAGATATGGCTTATTGATCGGCATTTTATGTTGCAGCTTGGCATTATTTATCGGTTGTGGGCAGCAGGGCGATGTGGGAAAACAGCCGGACAATCCCGGGGATATTCGGGCGGAATTAAATCCCGTTGTGAGAGACGTTGCCAAACCTATCGGCACTTATACCAATGCGTTGACCTTTCTGTATAACCAAGACGAGGCGTTAAACGACGGTATTGAAATGGTTGCTTTTGATTTTAGCAAGTGCGGCAACTTGACAAATGATGAAAAGACGGCGTTAATGAAATATCTGGCTAACGAGTGGGGTGTTTCTTGCAGTGAAAGCAACTTTGAACAGTTAAAAGCGGACGGATTGATTACTGTAGAAGAAAACGGCTTTACTCGTTTTGAGAAGGGACTTCTGGTGACCGTGGAAACAGACGGCACGCTGGAAGGGGCGGAAAAGAAAGAAGATTTTGTTTTCACTGTGGGAAAATACAGAACCAGCTTAGGGGCTTATTGGCTCTCTGACTGCAAAGCGACTTTTAACGGCAAAGAATGGAGCTATGAAATCGGCGCTCATATGATTTCCTAATTTTCTAATATAAAAGGTATATTTTTCATTCCCCTGGGAAAAAATAACAACAAAGCCAAAGGGGAATGAGGGAAATACCTTGCAGAAAGAAAAAAAATTTTACCGTACCGTAATCCTGTTATATCTATGTAGTTGTTTGTGTTTGGTCGGTTGCAGCGATAGCGGTGAGGTTGCAGCAGACCGGTCTCAAAGACCGTTGGAAACGGCTTTTGCGGCAGGGGGCGCTGATTTTGCTAAATGGTATCTGGCCGGCTGGGGAACGCTGGCGGCAGAAAATGTCAGAGAAGAGGATTTGGAAAAAATCGGTAAAGACGTTTGCCGTGGGCTGGGGATAGAAGTGACAGGTAGCGTCGGGCAGCAAGGAGCAGAAAGCACCGGTCTGGTATTAACAGGGATGAAGGGCAGAAATCAATATGAAATCCTGCTGCAAAAAATGCCTACGGAAACTTATTTGATTATCAACATTGATTCTGTGGTAGGTGAAGGTGAAATGGGCGGAGAAGAAGCTCTTCTCCGTGAGGTCTTGGCACAATATGTGGCGGAACCGGATATCAGCGCTATGATTAAAGGATATTTGCC
The DNA here is from genome assembly GCA_949739465.1 of uncultured Peptococcaceae bacterium. Lineage (GTDB taxonomy): Bacteria > Bacillota > Dehalobacteriia > UBA4068 > JAAVYR01 > JAAVYR01. Next base: position 9,505 of record CATIYQ010000095.1, read on the forward strand.
GGAACAATATACAGAGAAAAAGGGACGGAAAATCTTAACCAAAATGATAGAAGCCACCGACGGCATTGTGGTGGAACGTACCATTGAGAGCGGTTATATGAGTTTTACGGGATTTTCAGAGCGGCTGGAACAAAGTGTTTTAGTAGGAACGGATAAAGTCAATCTGCAATGCGCCCTCTCCTATGACGAGATACAGGGAAAAACCTTGGTTTATCTTGCGACGCCTCTTATCTTTGCCGAATATTAAAAAGAATCTGAAAGAAGATACTGCACAAAAGAAGATTATTTGATATAATGTTAATAATAGACATCGTATATGACAGAATATCAAAATATCTTTCGTGCCGTATCTTTTTTCTCTTTTCTTTCTTTCTCTTTTCTTCCTCAAGAAAAAAGGAGATTACAAAAAGATGTGGAACTATTTCCAGATATGTTTCTTGGGGAGGAACTATTTTGAAACGAATTGTCATAGAAGGCGGTACGCCTTTACGGGGGGTTGTTCATACCAGCGGCGCAAAAAATGCGGTGCTGCCCATTATCGCTGCGTCTCTTTTAGCCAAGGGGGAATTTACCATTTATGACACGCCATGGCTTGCCGATGTTGCGACTATGTGCGAGTTGTTGGATTCCCTGGGCGTTACCAGTGATTTTCAGGATAATATTTTACATATTGATACGAAAAATTTACAACGGACCGAAGCCCACTATGACTGTGTGCGGAAAATGCGGGCGTCCTTCTTGGTCATGGGACCGCTCCTTGCTCGGTATGGTCATGCGAAAATTTCCTTGCCCGGCGGCTGCGCCATTGGCTCCCGTCCCATTGATTTGCATTTAAAAGGCTTTGAGGCGTTGGGGGCGAAAGTGACCTTTGGTGATGGTTATATTGTAGCGCAAGCGGCAAAGCTCAAAGGCAATAAAATTTATTTGGACTTTCCCAGTGTGGGCGCGACGGAAAACATCATGATGGCGGCGGCGTTAGCAGAAGGACATACGGTGATTGAGAATGCGGCGGAGGAGCCGGAAATCGTCGACCTGTCAAACTTCCTCAACGCCATGGGTGCGAAAATCAAAGGCGCAGGCACCAATGTAATCCGCATCGAAGGGGTAGAGACCTTATCTTCTATCAAGCATACGGTTATCCCTGACCGCATTGAAGCAGGCAGCTTTATGATAGCGGCAGCGATTACCAAAAGCGACGTGCTCATTACCAACATCATTGACGAACACCTAAAGTCTGTGGCGGCGAAGCTCCAAGACGCCGGGGTCAATGTAGACATCAACTATGACGGCGTGCGGATTCAAGGCACGGGAGAAATCTACCCTGTGGATTTGAAAACATTGCCTTATCCCGGCTTTCCCACGGATATGCAAGCCCAATTTATGGCGCTTCTGACTCTTGCACGGGGTACCAGCATTGTAACGGAAACGGTCTTTGAGAATCGTTTCATGCATGTTCCGGAGCTGAGAAAAATGGGTGCGGATATTCGTATCGAGGACAGGAGTGCCGTTATCTCCGGTGTAGAGAAGCTTCGGGGTGCGGACGTGCGGTCTACGGACCTTCGAGCCGGGGCGGCATTGGTTATTGCAGGGCTTGCGGCTGAAGGCGTTACCAGGGTCAGCCATATCCACCATATTTTGCGGGGGTATGAAAACTTCTGTGAAAAGCTCATGTCTCTCGGCGCTAAAGTGAAGATGATAGAGGAGCCGTAAAAATCCTGTTGGTTGGGAGTAGCTTTTTGACGAAAAAATCCATACATGAAAAAAATCCCTACCGAATATAGATAGATTATCTATATCGGGGGGATTTTTTTCATGTCTATCAATGGGTTTTATGGTTCTCAGCGTTTTATGGGCGCTGTCGGGAAAAAGAAATATGGGTCGGTTCTTAAATGGGGTTTTGTTGGATTGGTTTTCATCTTTGCCTTGCCTCTTTATTTGTTGCTGACCAGGGAAGAGGCGCTTCCTGCGCCTATCGTCTTTACCGAGAATCTGCAAATCCCGGTGCTAATTGCCGCTGAAAACAAAGTGGTAGATATGTCCTTGGAGGAATATTGCGTGGGGGTTCTTGCCGGGGAAATGCCGGCAAGTTTTGAGCCGGAGGCGCTAAGAGCTCAAGCTATGGCGGCTCGCACCTTTACCATGCGACAATATTTGGCTATGGGCAAACACGACGGTAAGGCTGCTGTCTGCACCGATTATCATTGTTGTCAGGCTTGGCAAAGTGATGAACAGCTGCGGGAAAAATGGGGCGAGAACTATGAAGAAAATCTCACCAAAATCCGTCGGGCAGTGGCGGATACAGAGGGCATGATTATTACCTATGAGAACGAGCCTATCAGCGCGGTATATCACTCAACCTGCGGGGATAAGACGGAAAATGCTGGGGATTATTGGCAGAGTGATGTGCCGTACTTGAAAAGCGTGGCTTGCGGCTATGATGGCGACGCGCCCAAGCTCCATACGGAGGCTTTTTTCTCCTATGGTGATTTAGCCCAGCGGTTAGGCGTGGGAGAAGAGGCGGTGGCAGCGATGGCGCCGATAGCTTATAGCGACAGCGGTCGGGTGAAAGATGTGGCGGTGGGGAAAAAGCATATCAGTGGCGTGGATTTGCGGGAACAGTTACAGCTGGCATCTACCAACTTTACCATAGAAAAAAAGGAAGGCGGGATTGCCTTCCAAGTGCAGGGCTATGGGCATGGAGTGGGGTTGTGTCAATATGGCGCCAACGGTATGGCAAAAGCCGGCTTTACCGGAGAGGAAATTGTTAAGCGGTATTATACAGGGGTAGATATCCAAAATATTTATGGGCAGAAAAAGAACTAGTTTTGGGGCGCGCTTAGCTGGCTATAAACGGTGATAGCGTCTTGAATGTGGAGGTTTTCTGTTTTGGGGTCTCCCGCCGCTCCTGCGGTGACCAGGATATATTCTTTGCCGCCAATGTTGGCAAGGCTTGCCAGGCATTGCCCTGCTTCTGTGGTATAGCCTGTTTTGCCGCCGATGATATCGCCGCCGGGAATGGTAACGCCTTCTAAGTAGGTAAATACGGTGCTGTCTATGTTGACGCCATCTGGGTGTTCGGTCGTGGCGTGGCTGGTATATTGTTTGGTGGTAAAGGCTTTGCGGAAGGTTGTGTTTTCCAAGGCGTAACTTAATAGGACTGCCATATCTTCGGCGGTGGAATAGTGTCCGCTATCATGAAGACCGATGGTATTGGTGAAGTGGGTATTTTTCATACCGATTTTCTTCGCTTTTTTGTTCATTAGCTCTACGAAGTCTTTTTCGCTGCCGCTAATATCCGTGGCAAATGCCAGGCAGCATTCTGCGCCGGAGGGTAGCAAAATACCGTATAACAAATCGTCTTTACGGACCGTTTCATTGGGGGAGAACCCTGCAATAGATGCGTGATTCAGGTAAAGGGGATTAAACATTTCTTCGGTCAGGGTAACAGTATCTTTTAGATTATTTGTTTCTTCTATAGCGAGGATTGCCGTCATCATTTTGGTGAGAGAGGCGGGATAGATTTGACTTGTGCTGTTCTTCTCTGCCAGAACCGTGTGTTTTTCCGCGTCAATTAAAATGGCGTAAGGGCTATGCAGATTATCCAATTGGACGGTAGGGCTAGCGGTTTTACCGAAGGATGGTTTGGCGGTGGTGACCACATCGTCACCATTTTTAATATGAATGAGAGAAGGCAGAGAAAGGGAAAATTCCCCGCTAAAAAGATGGGTAACCAATGGCTTGCCATAGAAAAATGCTGCTGCTATGAGGCAAAAAAGCACCATGACGGGGAATATGCGTAATTGTCTTCTTGGTCTTCTTTTTTGTGGTGTCATCTAGGGGGATACCTGCCTTTCTGCTTTGTTATAAAGGGAGCGTTACGGTGAAGGTGTTTTTTTCATCTGCACTGGCAGCGGTAATCTCACCGCCGTGGAGAGTGACGATTTCTTTGGCGATGGCAAGACCTAAGCCTGCGCCGCCTGTATTGGTCGCTCTTGCTTCATCTAAGCGGAAGAACTTTTCAAAAATCATCTCCAACTTGTGAGCAGGAATGGTTTTCCCTTGATTGGAGAAAGTGACGGTTACGCCTGTTTCACTGCAGACTGCGGTAATATTGATAACCGTATCGGGATAGCTGTAAGAAATGGCGTTTTTCAGCAAATTCTGGAAAACGCGAGCCAGCTTAATGGGGTCGCCAGTGACCATGATATTTTCTGCCGTTTCTAATTGAGCGGTGTTGCCGTGGGCTTGGAGAATGGGATAAAACTCATCGGTCATTTGCAGCAGCATATAAGAAAGGTCGATAGGTTCTTTCTCCAGATAAATCTGTTGTAAATTATATCGCGTTATGTCGAAAAATTCATTAATTAATTTTTCCAGACGCAAAGATTTTTCTAAAGTAATCTTGGTATATTTCTGCTTCTGGGCGTGGGGCATATCGGGCGCTTCGTCTAAAAGGCTGAGATAACCGATGATAGAGGTGAGTGGCGTCTTCAAATCGTGGGCAAGATAGGTGATAAGGTCGTTTTTCCGCGCGGCTTCTTCTTTTAAGATTTGCTCGTTACGGAGCATTTGAGATTTGATTTCTACCATTTGGGTGGAGATTTCGCTGTATTCCGGAGGAAAAATATCGGTGGCTTCTTTATGCTCCGCCATATAGTCCCGCATCATACTGCTGACTTCGGTAATGGCGTTTTCTGTGTGGCGTTTACTATGGACTTTTGTTACATAGAGGATGATTGCCAAGCTGATAAAGACAACGCTGATGAACAGCTGTAAAAACAG
>CATIYQ010000096.1 GCA_949739465.1 uncultured Peptococcaceae bacterium
ATACTTATTTCCCCCGCTTTTGTAAAAAGGTTCTTCTATTGTACCACGAAATAAAGACCTTTGCAATCGGGCATTTCAGATGCTCCGCCGGGAGAAAAGGAGAGGACGCAAAAAGGAGCGCCGCAGCGTGAAAACTGCGGCGCTCCCGGCCTTGCTGTTCGTTTTTGGATCAGGGGGCTTTGACAGTGGAGGTGGTGATGGTGGTGCTGTCGTATTCAGAGCCCACCTCGGCATAAAGAGTCACTACGGCATAATAAGAGGTGCCGGAAACGCCCTTGTAGGTAGTGGTATTAGTATGTTGGCGACCATTGGCGGTAGTGCCGTCAATGGTAGTGACATAGCCTCCGCCGGACTTGTAGATCGCAATGGATTCTACACCGATGGAATCAGCAGATTTGCTGCTGCGGACATTGTATGTAATATTGATCTCCCCGGTGCGGCTGCCTGCCTTGGCGGAAGCGGTGGCGGTGGTGATGGTCAAGCTGGCCCGGGCCTCCACGGCATGGGCGCCGATGGTACAGAGGGAGAACATAACAGTCAAAACTAAAATGGCGGAAATCAGTTTTTTCATTGGTCAGAACCTCCTATGGAATCAATGATTTGTTTCATTTCATCTACAGAAAGGGAACCGCCGATGGTGATAGCCAGGGGGCCGTCGCTGTAAACCGCCGTCATGGTGTCAATGTTGGAGAGAATGTAGAAGGTCCTGTCATTTTTGGTATAGAGCTCCGGGGGAGTCTCGTCCTTCTCATACCAGACAGTCTCCATGTCGAAGTCCTCCGCATACCGCTCTGCGCAGAAGGAGAATACCTCTCCAGAATCAGCCTGGAAGATAATATCTACCCCGTTGCTGATATTATTATCCCAACTGTCTGTACCGTCAAAAGTGAACCGCTCCGGCCACCAGGCGGGATAAAGGTCATGGGGAAGCCGATTGTCGTTCAGTTCGGCGGAGACCTGGGCCAGGTATTCGGGGGAAAGACTGCCGACATCGGAGGTGCGCAGGAACACAAAGTGCTCGTCAGTCCAGCGGGCCAGATTGCCAAAGATATCGACACCGGCGGCCTGGGCCGCTACCATAGAGCCCAAGAGCACCGTTACGGCAGCGGCAAAAGACACCGCCACCCGGCGAAGCCGGGCAAACCGATGGACCCGGAGAGACCGGGAAGGGCCTTCTCTGGGCGCATTCACCGCCTGCTCCACGGTATGGCGGAAATCAGCATAAGCCTTTTGCCAGTCCGGGGTCTCAGGCATGGGGACCCGCTCGTCCAGGGCGTCCAGATATTGGGTAATGATCGCAGGATCGTAATTCTCTTCTGTCATGACATCCAAGGCCTTTTCCAACCCGTCGGCCAACTCCACAGGGGACATGCTTTCTGTTGATGGTTTTCCGCTTGAGGGCTTCATTTGCGGGATTTTCTTTTCTTCCTTTTCCATACCGTCCCCTCCTTTCTACCCTCGTCTTATAATGTAATGAAAAGGGCATTTTGTTACGGTGCATTTTGAAAAATTTTTATTTTTCTTTTAACAGCTTCCGACACCGCTCCAACACCCGGTGAAGCAGAGCCCGGCAAGCATTCTCCGAAATGCCCAGACGGTCTCCGATTTCCTTGTGAGATAGCTCCTCCCGGAACCGCCAATTCAATATTTTCCTATCCTTGGAGAGAAGTCCGGAAGGGAGGATCTCCAAAAGTCCCAGGTCCTCCTCGGGAACAGCCACCGGGATCTCAGGGTCCAGGGTGATCTCGCGGCTGGACAGACGCCGCCGCTCATTCCTGACCAGGTTCTCCAGCGTTTTCATGAGCCATCCTTCCGGGGCCGGATGACTCTTTAGCTCCTCCGAGCGGCTCAGGGCCAGCATGAACACATCTTGGACCAGATCCATGGCCTGATCTATATCTCCCGTAAGGCGGAAAGCGACACAGACCAACTTTTCGTAGCTTTCTCGGTATAACTTTTCCATTAAGTCCACACTGTTTCACGCCCCTTTTGCCCCTTTTTCTGATTTTTAACCCATTTTATCACGCTTTTTCTCCCCTGTAAAGAATTTATAAAATGTGTCCATCCAGAGAAAAAATATAATTTTTTGCTCAGGGCGTAACGAAATGCCTTTACCAACACATTAGTAATATAGAACCGGTTCAAATGAACTTAATAATGTTTGCAATACTGACAGGGGAGGTGTGGGTGTGGATATCTTCTCAAATAGGAGCAAGCCATTTTTCGATAGTTGTGTTCGAGTAATCGCTTTTTGTATCTGTGTCTATCTGTCTTTTGGAGATGGGAAATGGCTGTATATGCCATGGGTAGCGAATAAATGGAGTTTACTCTTGCTCGATGCCGTGTGGATGTTTTCCATTCATAGCATATTCTGTGCCCTTTTTAACACTGTGTGCTATGGGAATCCTTTTTCACTGGGGCCAATGTCATTTTGGGGAAGTCTTGCTTCCATCAATACACAGCTTTTGGCAATCAGGATGCGGCTTTTGACAGCTATATCATATGAGGAAGCGTCTTTAACTCTGTTGCTATCACAATATTTGCATTTTTTCCCAATAGCTTTTACTGCGTATGTTCTTTGGAAGAAGATTTCGGGAAAAGAGAAAGCAATTACGAATTTCTATTTCCGCTGTGGTTGCGTAGTTGCTATTCTTTTATACTTATTAGTCTATGTTGCCATTTGGGCATGGTCTCCTGACCGTCAATTGCGCCGTTTTGGAGTACTTTTGTGGTATTTTCAAAGATTTGTCCTACTTGTTGTTCCACTTGTCAGTTTTGGATTTAAGAATATAAAAAAGCACTATAAAATAATAAGAATGTGAGGAGAAACGAATGAAAAAGCTTTTATCCTTTGTTTTAAGCTTCAGTCTCATTTTTGGCGTATGTTCCAATGCTTGTTATGCTGTTGATAGTAACAACGCTGTTTCGGAGAATGTTATCAGTGAAGAAATGCAGCAATATTATTATGAAGATGCTCTTTCCAGAGCGGCGGGGGAGAGTCAAGGCATCGCCGCATATAGCAATAGTTCGGCAAATTCTACGACTACTTATTTTAATGGAGGCCTTGAGGTTAAAGAGAATAATCTTCTTCGGCAAACAGTCATTGAGATTAAAGCTGTGCAACCAGGTGATCACCGCATACGTTATGTATCTGCGCGTGATTATTGGTATCATGGCGGAACGTATTTAGCGACTGTTAAAGTTATTGCTTCTTTCGACATTATTCAAGATGTTTCTGTTGCAGAGTATAACCCTCCGGAGTTTACCAGTGAGGTTGATCCTAATTTGATTGGAACATTGTATATTGACGAGGGAAAATATACTGTAACTGTTACAGCCAATAAAGCAAAATGCACTTTAACATATAAATATAGAGTTGACTATGACGGGTTTTATAATTATGACAAGATTGAGATAACGTGTGATAATCAAGCAAATGTTACAGGAGAAAAAAGCGATACTAAATATTGGGGACTAATATAAAAGAGCAGAAGACAAAGGGACGGTTCTTTTGTCCTGACTGATAACCCAAAGGGCAGAAGAATCGTCCCCCTGTCTTCTCAAC
>CATIYQ010000097.1 GCA_949739465.1 uncultured Peptococcaceae bacterium
CAACAATCGATAAATATCCCAAAACAATTGCTGTTCCACCGACTCTTGATAATGGACAGATAAAACGCAATTACGCAATATCTCTTCAGGGAAATAAGTATAAGGTAACTCTCCCCGCTCCAACAACGGCGTTAATTGATAGATTTTCTCACCTTGGAAAACCAATAAGCGGGTGTTGTGTTCCGGCTCAACCCCTAACAACATACCCCGACAAGTAGCAGCAAACCACTGACGCTCCCCCGGTAATTCCTCCCGTTCTTCTCCAGAAAGAAATATTTCCGCCATAGCTTCTGTGCCTTCCCAGGATAGTTGTCGATAACGTCCCGGCGCAATGACCAGGCAATCATGGAGCATTACACTTAAATCCTGCCAAATCTGTTCCTGATTTTCCGGCAAACCGCAAAGCGTGATTTTTTGTAATCCACCTGCCTCACAGCCACCTGCGGTAGCAGTCCCCGTACCAAGCTCCTGTACCTGCTCGCCGCAATTAGGACAACGATATTCCTTCGCCGTTCCGGAATAACCGCAATGGCGGCAACTGATAAAATCAGCCAAAGGATTGTCCCTGGTTAACCCCAATACATAGCTGGTCAACAGCGCGTCTTGAAGGAATAGTCCACCGTATTTTTCTTTGAGTTGCAAAAGAACAGGATAAAGCCAATAATAGCCCTTTTCCATAAGATGCTTGCGTTCCCCTTCTAATTGCAGAGAAACCTCCCGCGGGATAACGCCGTCATATTTTTTCTTGGCGCAATCTAGTACCGTTTTCCAGAATTCTTCGTTTGCGGGATAGCCCAAAGACTGTCGTCCCAAAGGCGAAACATCTTGTATTTGACGATACAATCCTTCCGGTTCGTCAACGATGATTTTCTTTGCCTTCTCCTCACCCAGATAATAAAAGGCTTTCAGCAAACTATCCGTAGGCATAATTTTACAAAGAGTTTTTTTCCCTCGTCTACCACCGTTTTCCTGTAAGAATCGAACAATCTTCTCTTGTCGTTCACTATAACAAGACGCGCCGTCCGTTGCAATTACGCCGATGCCTTGTTCTTCCGCCCATTGTATCATCGCTTTTTGCTGTTGCTGCTCCTCTTTTGCGCATAATGGAGCCACCAACAGATAATCAACCAGATCTCGCCCCTGAGACTGCCAAAGCGTAGAAGAGGCGTCTTTCCAATCTAAACCAATGAAAATGTGACATCTTGCCTCTCCTTCCCCCATCATATGGGAAAATTCCTGAAAGGCAACACCGTCGGGAACGCCCGATTCATGATGAAACACCGTCCCCAATAATCGATAAATCAGAGCAAGTCCTTCTTTATCCTTTGCCCAGAGGGTTACCGTACCTATTCTTTTGACCTCTGTTAAAACATGAAGTTCCATGCCATAAATGGGCTTGATGCCATAAGCCTTGCAGGATTCATCAAGACAGGGAAAAGCGGCAACGCTGTGCAGATTGGCAACGCCAATACCATGCTGCCCCCATTTGGCGGCAGTGTAGACGCCTTGCTCCACGGGAATGACGCCGGAGAAACTTTCCTCTTTGGTATGAAGGCAAAGTTCTACGCGCTTTTCATCTGCCAGGTCACTGCCCCATACCGGATGAGAAATCCCTTCCACATCAAAGGCGGCAAAGAGTACCTCCCCGGAAAAACGGTCCATACCGTATTTTCCACGGCATTTTATCCACTGTCCGGGAACAAGATATTCCGGGAAAAACTCCTTATCTTTACTTGCACTGATTTTCAGCGGTAAATAACCGCTATCATCATAAATGGTCAAAAGATACACATTTTTTCCGCTTTTTAACCGACTTTCCGTTACAGCAATAATCTCACCGCGAACAACACAAAAATCCTCTCTATCAAACACAGCAGCAATGGCAATGGGACTATCGTAAATATATTTGCCGTAAATAGGACCGCTGTATCCCTTAGATACTTTTTGCGCCACCAGTGCACTGGCAATGATTTTTTCCTCCCGTTTTTCTGCTGCCGCCATAATAGACGCTTGCAATTCTTCTTCGTAACAAAGGGTTACTTGACAAATATTCCCCAAGCTATCGCCGAGATGCGCTGCTAAAAACGCAGCAACCCCTAGCCTTTCACAGGTATCCTTGGCAACTTGAGAAGGAAAAGAGATTTCCAGCTTGTTCTCATCCCGCCAAGTATAGCCGGAAGAAAGAAGCCAAAGCTTTGCTTTAGGTTTTTTTTCATAAAGCAATGCCAACCCTTGTTCCAAGGCAGCATCTTTCCCTACCACAACATGCTTTACCATATTGTTGGATTTCTCCCACAGCAGTTCTATGCTAACGTCCTTGGGCAGCATTGCGCCAAAAAGCGCTGTTACCACCGAAAACTCTTCCGATGTAAAGGAAGTTTCTCGCTGATAAAAAACACGGCAAACTTTGCTTTTTTTATGTAATTCTACTTTCTGCCATATCGTCTCCGCCAGCCAGATAGGTACCTCGGTTACATGATATAGCTGCTGATAGATTGCTGCAATTTTCTGCTGCCACATGTTCGTTCATTCCTTGCTGCTTGCACTATTGTTTTACAAAAGGACAGAAAATTATACTTTCTGCCCTTGTTTGTTTTTACTTGCTTATTTTAACATTTCTTGAATTTTACTGCTGATATAAGCGGCGCTTTCAACGACGGGGATTTCTTCCACCGCACCGTTATGACGGTATTTTAATTCCACAATGCCCTTTTCTAGTCCCTTAGTGCCAATAGTAACACGAAGAGGATAGCCAATTAAATCCGCGTCGTTAAATTTCACCCCGGAGCGTTCTTTACGGTCATCCAATACCACTTCCACACCGGCATCCATTAAATCTTGATAGAGCTTTTCACAGCAAGCAGTAATGGCTTCGTCCTTATCATTGACAGGGACGATAGCCACTTGATAGGGGGCGATTGCCATGGGCCAAATAATGCCGTAATCATCATGGCTTTGTTCGATTAACGCCGCCATGGTACGTCCTACGCCGATGCCATAACAGCCCATCAAAGTGGGTTTTTCCACACCGTTTTCATCAATATAAACGGCTTTTAATTTTTCACTGTATTTGGTGTAGAGCTTAAATACCTGCCCCACTTCAATGCCGCGGGCAGACTGCAAATGTCCTGCTCCCCCACAATGAGGACAAACATCTCCTGCGTTTACCATTCTTAAATCCGCCACAATATCCGCTTGATAATCTCTGTCCAGGTTCACATTGAGCAAATGGCAATCCTTCTTATTTGCCCCTACCACCTGATTGGGCATAGCAGCTACTTCTTCGTCGATAACGATTTTAATGCCTTTTACCCCAACAGGTCCGATAAAACCTTTGGTAAGACCATGGGCAATCATAGCTTCGTCTGTCGCCATGGTTAGCTCTACACAGTTTAAGGCATTTTGCAGCTTCACTTCATTGAGGTGCCGGTCACCGCGAATCAATACTAGAACAAAATCTTCATCCGCCTGATAACAGAGGGATTTGACAGTCTCATTGGTAGGCAGACCTAAGAAAGTTGCCACCGCTTCGATGGTGCCACAGTCAGGGGTACCAACTTCTTCCATAGATTTTACCTCTGCTGCCGCCGCATTTTCCGCCGGCAAAGCAGCAATTTCTACATTTGCGGCATAATCGCAATGGTCACAGAATAATACTTCCGCTTCCCCGGCGTCCGCTAGCGCCATAAATTCATGGCTGCCGCTGCCGCCGATAGCACCGCTGTCCGCTTCCACGGGACGGAAATTCAGCCCGCAACGGGAGAATATTTTGCCATAGGCTTCATAAGCAGCGTCGTAGCTGGCTTGCAAGCCTGCTTCATCTTTATCAAAAGAATACATATCTTTCATGATAAATTCCCTGCTCCGCATTAAGCCGAAACGAGGACGACGTTCGTCACGGAACTTGCTTTGCATTTGATAGAGACGGATAGGCAATTGCTTATAGGATTTCAAATCATGGGCGACTTGCCAAGTAATCATCTCTTCATGAGTTGGACCTAAGCAATATTCCCGCTGATGACGGTCCTTAAGACGCATCATTTCTTCACCATATACAGGCCACCTGCCGGAGGCTTCCCACAGCTCGGAAGGCTGCACGATAGGCATCATCAATTCCTGCCCGTCAATGGCGTCCATTTCCTCTCGGATGATGGCTTCGATTTTCTTCATGACGCGCCAGGCAAGGGGTAGATAAGTATACATACCTGCCGTGATTTTACAAATCAGCCCTGCTTTTAGCATCAGTTTGTGGCTGTCGATTTCAGCCTCTGATGGTACTTCTCTTAAGGTCGGCGCATAAAGTTTCGTTGCTCTCATATGTTTTTCTCCCTCGCTACTTCTATGATTTTATCTATTAAAACATTGGCTAATGCTTCTGTAGGATATTTCCCCTTAATCTGCCCCTTAACGAATAACAGACCGCCGTCTTTGCCGCCGGCAATGCCTACGTCAGCTTCTTTCGCCTCACCCGGTCCATTGACTGCACAGCCCATAATGGCGACTTTTAACGGCACAGTAATGGCAAGCCGCCCTACTTTGTCCTCTACCTCAGCGGCAAGGGCAGGTAAATCAATTTCTGTCCGTCCGCAAGTAGGACACACGATATATTCTACACCATTTTGCCGTAAATCTAAAGACTGTAAAATGGTTTTCGCCACAAATATTTCTTCTACCGGGTCCCCGGCAAGAGACACTCGCAGCGTATCGCCAATGCCTCGGGACAACAACGCGCCAATACCAACGGCAGATTTCACCGTGCCTTGCCGCACCGTTCCCGCCTCCGTCACCCCAATGTGGAAAGGATAGTCCACCAGTCTTCCCAGCTTCTCATAAGCATCAAGCATGAGGGGGATATGGGAACATTTAAGCGAGATTTTCATATCATAAAAATCTGCTTCCTCCAGCATGCGAATATGTTCCAGAGCGCTTTCCACCAGTCCGTCAGCAGTTACGCCGCCATATTTTGCCAAAAGTTCCTTTTCCAGAGAACCGCCGTTAACGCCGATGCGAATGGGCAAGCCTCGTTCTTTGCAAGCCTTCGTTACTGCCAGCACCTTATCCTTACCACCAATGTTACCCGGGTTAATCCGCAAGCCATGGATACCGTTTTTCACCGCTGATAAAGCTAAGCGATAATCAAAGTGAATATCTGCAATAAGAGGAACTGGAGACGCTTTCACAATATCCTTTACCGCCGCTGCACTCTCCTCATCCGGCACGGCGATACGGACGACATCACAGCCAGCCTCCGCCAGCTTTTGGATTTGCGCCAGCGTTGCTGCCACATCGTAAGTTTTGGTGTTGGTCATAGACTGGATAACGATAGGGGCGTCGCCGCCAATGGTAACGCTGCCAATATGAATTTGCTTGGTTTTCCGCCGCTCTTTTACCACTGCCGTCACCTGCCTACACAAAGAGCTTTAAGATATCCTGATAGGTCACAAACACCGCTAATGCCATAAGGCAAACAATGCCTACTAAATGAACCATATTCTCTTTTTCCGGCGGGATTGGTTTGCCCCGCAGCTTTTCCAAGAGAACAAACAACACTTTGCTGCCGTCCAGAGACGGAATGGGCAACAGGTTAAAAATAGCTAAGTTAATGCTAAGTAACGCTGCAAAATAAAGCAAATTGATAAAACCATAGCTCATCGCCGTATCCACAATGTTAACCATACCCACAGGACCGGTTAGCTCCAACGGCACTTCTTTGGTAAACATTTTAGCGAGAATCGACACCATATTCACCGAGAAATAAGCTGTCTCTTTAAAGCCTAGATACAAACTGTAAAAAACATTAGGCGTCTTGATAGATTGAATCACACCGATACGCGGCACGCCGTCCTCTGCCGAGATTTCCGGCGTCACAACAAAGTTTTTCTGCACTCCGTCGTGGTTTGCAACGATTTGCAGCGAGTCCCCGTTGTTATCCCGTACCGCCTGAACCAAATCGGTCCAATTTGCAATGGCATTGCCGTTGATAGAAATAATTTCATCACCGGCAGCCAGCCCGCTGACAGCGGCGGGACCGCCTTCTGTCACATCGCCTAAAATATTGGAGTTAGAAGGCATCCCCATCAGCATGAAAACGCCTGCTAACAAAATTCCTGCTACCACCAAGTTCATCACAGGTCCTGCCAGCATAACCACAATTTTCTGCCAGGCTTTTTTGCCTAAGAATGAATCGTCGTCATAGACAGGCTCTGCTAAAAATGTTTTTTCGGTTTCTTCACTGTCTTCCCCTTCTTTATCTTCATCGCCACCCTTCATGGCAACATAAGCAGCAAAAGGAATAAGCCGCAAAGAATAGGTTGTTTCCTTCCCCTTCCAGCTAAGGATTTTCGGACCAACGCCGATAGAAAACTCCGAAACAAAAATATGATTTAGTTTGGCAGCAATAAAATGCCCCCACTCATGAGCCATAGCCAAAACGCCTAAGATTATAATAGTGATTAAAATACTCATGGAAAACCTCTTATTTCTTAATTTTTTGATAAACAAACGCCCTCGCCCATTGGTCGCAGGCTAATATATCGCTAAGGCTTGGCGTCTCAATGCCGTTATGAGCTGCCAAGGTTAATTCCACCAGACGTGGAATATCCCCAAAACCGATTTTATCATGCAAAAACAAATCTACCAACACTTCATTAGCACCGTTTAACACCACAGGATACGTTCCTCCAGCCTTCCCTGCCTCCACTGCCAACGATAAACAAGAAAAACGCTTGGTATCAGGCACAGCAAAAGTCAATTCGCTTAAGGTCGAGAAATCTAACCGTTCCAGACTATTCTCCCAACGCTCTGGGTATGTAAAGGCATATTGAATGGCAAGACGCATATCCGTAGGACCCAACTGAGCAAGAATGGTCCCGTCTACATATTGCACCATAGAATGAATGACGCTTTGCGGATGAACCACCGCTTTGATTTTTTCATAAGGCATATCAAAGAGCCAGTGCGCCTCAATGATTTCAAATCCTTTATTCATCAACGTGGCGGAATCAATGGTAATCTTCGCGCCCATGGACCAAGTAGGGTGTTTTAAAGCGTCTGCCGCCCGCACCTGCCTTAATTGGTCCGGCGTGTAGTTACGAAAAGGACCGCCGGAAGCCGTCAGTAAAAGAGCCTCCACTTCCCGTTTTTCCCCCGCTAAGCACTGCCACACAGCAGAGTGTTCACTATCTACGGGAAGCATCTGCACCCCATGCTGCCGCACCAAGTTCATGACCAGTTGCCCGGCCGCCACCAATACTTCCTTATTAGCAAAGGCAACATCTTTTCCTGCTTTAATTGCCTCGATAACAGGCAACAGTCCCGCAATGCCGGAAATAGCGGCAAGAACCAAATCTACTTCATCAAAAGCGGCGGCATATGCTGCCCCTTCTCTGCCGACCACAATCTCACAAGGAAGCCCTTGCAGCTGTTCCTTCAGCTCTCGGGCTTTTTCTTTATTCTCAATACTGACCACTTTGGGTTGATATTTCCTTGCCTGGACAGCCAGAAGCTCCACATTGTTCCCAGCAGCAAGAGACGCTACCTGAAAACGCTCGGGAAAAGCGTCTACCACCGCCAGAGCCTGCCTACCGATAGAGCCTGTTGAGCCAAGTACAGCAATATTTTTCTTTTTCATCAGGGATTAGCCTTCTTTCCCGGAAATAACAATGTGACAAGAATTACCATAAAAATTGGTCCGAAAATCATGCCCCAAATGCCCACTAACTTAAACCCGACAAAGACAGCAAGCAAAGTAAGCAACGGGTGAAGTCCCAGGCTATCTCCAATCAACTTTGGTTCTAAAAGCTGACGAACGATAGATACCACTGCCAAAAGAATGCCTAAACCGATTGCCAGCGGATAGTCTCCCAATATGAGACAAACAACCAGCCAAGGAATATAGATACCTGCCGGTCCCAAAACAGGTAAAATATCAAATAGCCCCACAATAACGCCAATGGAAAAGGCATAGTCAATATTTAAAATCCATAAACCAATCATAGAAAGGACCATGGTAATAGATACCAGGGTAAATTGAGCGCGCACATAACCAGATACTGCTTGGGAAAATTGGTTGTAAGCGGCAGCCGTATTTTGCCGCATAGCTTTTGGCACCAGGTTATTTAAAGTACCTAGTATCAACTGCTTATCCCGACACCAGAAGAACGTCGCCATGATTGTAACAAAAAGCACCATAACCGTGTTGGGCGTTGCCGTTACCCAGTCCACCATCTTATCTAAGAATACAGAAGTAGACTGCATGATAGTACTGCCCACATTAGACATGACAGATTGGATTTGCGCAATCTCCTCGCCGGATAAATCCCGATAAAAGACAGACGCCCAATCCATAATTCGCTGCCAATAACCGGCAAAGGAAGGCAGATTTTCTGTTAAGCGCAAGAGTTCGATAATCAATCGGGAAGAAGCGAAAATAACAACGAAAGAAAGCCCCCCTACCACTGCTAAAAGAACAATGGCAACGGTTAAGGATTTTGGCAGCCGGAGATATTTTAGTCCCAGCCGAATCAAAGGGTCTACAATGATAGAAATAACCATAGCCAAAAGGAAAGGCAATAATAATGGAAATATAAAGGAAACCACCTGTAACGCGGCAGGAAAAAGCAAATAACAAAGAATTGCCAGGCTAATGCAAATACCTGTTACCACACCCACTTTTTTCAGATGTAAAGACGCTTGTTCTTGATTCCAATTTTTTAGGCTCATGAATTCCCTTCTTTCTTCCCTTTGGTTTTTATAAATAGTCTATCTCATTTTCTTCTTCTTTATGCGTAAAAACACAGCTCCGACAGCGGAATAAAATATTAAAGTATCAGCGTAACCAAATAATAAACCACCGGTGCCACCAAAATCAAACTGTCAAAACGATCTAAAATACCGCCATGTCCGGGAATAAGCTTACCAGAATCCTTCACGCCTGCCCAACGCTTCAGATAAGATTCCACCAAATCCCCAACCTGGTCCAGAATAGAACCAATACAGCCAATGGCAAGCATAGCAAACGTTGGCAAATGCAAAAACCACAAGTTATAAAAGAAGATAATAAACAGACAAAACAGGACGCCGCCAATGCAGCCCTCCCAAGTTTTATTAGGGCTGATATTCGGCGCCATTTTATTCTTGCCAATCCAAGAACCCACTACAAACGCACCGGTATCCGTTGCCCAGGTGATGAAAATAGCAAGCCAGGCAAAGTAAACGTCTCCCCAATTTAAACCTTGGAGGAATATCAAATGACACAAACCGCCGCCAACCCAAAGAAAGCCAAACAAGCTAACCGCCCAAAGAGAAACGTCCTTTTTCTTCCACAAACCCCAAACTAAAATCCAAAGCATGGCACAGAGAACGGCAAAGCCTATCATGCGTCCGTTAATCTCTTGCCACATACCCATTCGGCTGTCAATAAAAGCGCATTGCGCCAAGAAAAACCCCAGAACGGCAAGACTCGCCACAGGGATTTCATAACCTTTTTTCTCCACCAATTGTCCATATTCCCAAATGCCGAGCGCAATAATAATCCCCACTAAAAAGGACCAGTAAATGCTGCCCAGCCAGGATGTTAACATTAGCAAAGGAACGATAAACGCCGCTCCCAATACTCGATAAACCATAAAGCCTCCCAATCCGACCATGTTATTGCAAACCGCCTAAACGCCGCTCCCGATTACCATAAGCGTCTATGGCGCGAAGTAAAGCGTCTTTATCAAAATCAGGCCAATATGTTTCCGTAAAATATAATTCTGCATATGCCATTTGCCACAAGAGAAAGTTGCTGATGCGCTGCTCCCCGGAAGTACGTATCATGAGATCCACCTCAGGCACCCCTTCTGTATATAAGCAGGCGGCAAATCTTTCTTTGGTAATCTCTTCAACAGAACATTCTCCTGCCACCACCGCTTGCGCCATTTCTTTTACGCCATGGAGGATTTCCTGCTGCCCGCCATAGTTAAGGGCGATATTAAACACCAACCCTGTGTTTTCCTTGGTATAGTCCTCTGTCCGCCCAATTGCAGTCTTGATTTTCTCCGGCAGATTTTCCCGCTCTCCTAAGAAACGGATTTTGATGTTTTGCTCCGCCATGATTTTTACTTTTCGCTGCAAATATTCCAGCAACAGCTGCATCAAGAGGGATACTTCCGTTGCAGGGCGTTTCCAGTTTTCCGTGGAAAAAGCAAAAACCGTTAATACGGGAATCTCCAGCTCTACACAAGCTCGCACGACCCTTTCCACTGCGTCTGCTCCCGCCTTGTGTCCTGCACTGCGAGGCAGTCCCCTTTTTTGCGCCCAACGACCGTTACCGTCCATGATAATGGCAATATGTTGCGGTATCTTGACTGATTTCTCTGTTATATCTATATTTTTACTTGGCATATAATACCCCATTTTTATCTTGTATTTTATATATTATACACTTTTTTTCTTGTTCCTTCCAGTCTTTCTTTCCCCTTATCATAAAAAGCAGCGCCTACCATCCAATAGACCCTGCTTTTTCACCTATTCTTCTACAGTTGCAATAGTATGTTCCCCTATCTGCCTTTTTGGAAAATGGGAGCGATAAGCAAAGATAAATAAGACAAAGGAAAGAATCGTTGCCAAATAGTCTGTAAAGGGCTGCACCGCCACAATCATTTCCGGAGAATCGGCAAAGGATTGCACAATAATCAGTAAAGGCAGGTAGATAAGCCCCTGACGACTGACAGACAAAATAAGTGAAGGCAACGCCGCGCCTAATGCTTGAATAGCGTTAATCAAAACAAACAACACGCCTAAAATAGGACCGGAAATAATCAGCACGCGGGTAAACTTCATGCCTAAATCCAAGGCGGAATCGTCCTCCAAGAAAGCCTGTACCAATCCTGCGGCGCCAAAATAACAAACAGCCGACATCACCAGACTCAGCCCAATGGCAAACAGCGTAGAAAACCGTAACACCGCCATGAAACGGGAGCGGTTGCCCGCGCCATAACAATAGCCCAACACTGGCTGAATCCCTGTACCCACGCCGATTAACAACATAACGGCTATCATATTCACCTTCATGGCAACGCCAAGGGCAGCAATCGCCATATCGCCGTAAGCAAGCATCAATTTATTAATGACGATATTGGAAATACTCATCATCATACTGTTTAAGGAAGCAGGAATTCCAATGGCAAAGACATCCAGAGGAATATTGTTTTTCATAGAAAAATCCTGCAGCTTAATAGACAGCATAGACTTGCCGGAAAGGTAAAACGCCAGATAATAAACAGCAGCTACTACATTACCGATAACCGTAGCAATAGCTGCCCCTGCTACATTCCAGCCCAGGGTTAATATCATAATAGGGTCCAGCACCACATTGAGCATATTCCCGATAATCATCCCTGCCATGGCGCGATTGGCTTGTCCCTCTGTCCGCAAAATATTGCTGAATACATTAGAAATAATCAAAAAAGGAATGCCAATGGCTAAAATACCCAAATACTGCCTTACATAATCAATGGTATCGGGACTTGCCCCAATCAAATTGCAAATCCAATCCATAGCAATCCAGATAAAGAACATACCTGCAATGCCCACAGCGGAGCTAACCCAAAAACAAAAAGAAGAAATATGTTTCGCTTTGGCGACGTTATTACCGCCCAGCGTGCGAGAGATAAGAGATGTTCCCCCTATCCCAAAAAGCATCCCCAACGCCATGAAGATTAGGAATACGGGTGTTGCTACCGACACCGCCGCTACCATGTAATCATTATGGGTTTGCCCGATAAAAAAGGTATCCGCTAAGTTATAGACCAGCACCATAATCATGCTGATAACCGACGGCACCACGTTAGTAAGAACTACTTTCGCCACAGAACCTGTTGCAAATAAATCCGTGTTCATTTCTTTTTTCATGTTATGACACCTCCTCCGATATTCTTTTTGCACTTTTATAAAAAAGAAACGAGTTTTCTCACAAATAATTGGTTATTTTATCATGAGAAAACCCGTTTGTAAAGTTTTTTCTTTTATTCAGCCTGACGCAATCGTTCTACAACAGACTGCCGCCCCATCAGCCGATAGCAGCCAAAGGGGACGAAAACAGCAATAACAATGAGCCATGGCAACACATACAAGATTGATTTTACGGTAAAATGATAAGCAAAGAAACCAATTGTATTCCCTAATAACCCCGTCAAGAAATAAATCAGAACAGAACCAACAGTAACAGAAACGCTCACGGTGAAGAGAATGTAATAAAGCCCCTCCAGACAGAGCATTTTCTGCAATTGACTTTGGGTCATACCGATGCTCTCCAGCATTGCCAGTTCCCGCCGACGGGCAATCATCGCCGTCATAACAGAGTTGACAAAGTTTAAAATCCCGATAACGCCCAACACGCCGCTTAAACCGCCGCCTACGAGAACAAACATCATTTGCATATTGCGGAATTCATCTTCATAAGTCGCCGCGCTTCTAGGCTGTAAACGGTCGTTGACTGTCTCGCAATAGTGTTCCAGATAAGCGCTAATGCTTTCCATGGCGCTGTCGTCTGCGTTGAGGATTGCCGTCATACCGCCAGAGGCAGGATATTGCCGCAAAAATTCCTCTTGAGGCAGGATGAAGTCAGGGTCGATGAAATGGCTGTGGTGAGCGGAAACGGCATAAGGGATTTGCCCCAACGCCAACACTTCATATTCTTTTTCCCTGCCTTCGCCGAATTGCAGCGTTACCTTCTCCCCTACTTCATAATAGAGATATTCGCCGTTTTCATTGATGCGATAAGGCTCTACAATGACATAATCACCACTGTTAAACTTTTCCCAGTCGATAGCCGTCTCCTTGCCATACAAGGTGAGACAGCTTGTAATGAGCGGTCCCACGCCATAGATATGAGCGGCGATGTCGCCTTCTTCCTCTAGCCGCCGCACGATTTCTTCCTGGTAAAGAGGATTGATTTCATCTTTAAAGGTTGCCAATATCTCCTGCACCCGTTCCATACCCTGCTCCTTGAGATAATGGGTATTTTCTTTGAAATACAGCGCTTCCAGCGACCTCACGCCAGGCAATTCTGCAAACGCCTGCATATCTGTCTCCGAGACAGGATCGCTGTCAAAATAACCTAACGGCGCATAAAGAGACGAACTGGCAATCTGAAAATCAGAGATAATGGAGTTGGCAATGTATTTTTCCATGCTAAAGCCGTTGACCAGCGTATAAACGCCGTTGAGCAATATCATGCTCAGGGATAAGGACGCAATCACCAAAACGGCTTTTTTCTTATTGCGGAAAACATTTTCATAGGCCATTTTTCCCAGACGGACTTTTTGGAATTTCCGACCTTTTTTCTTTTTACCGCCCGCCATTTCCGTATAACGAACAGCTTCAATGGGAGATACGCTGCCTGCCATGGAGCATGGTTTCCGACAGCTAATTAGCACGGTAAGTAAGGTGAAAACAGCTGAAACCACAAAGATAATCGGATTAATCGAAATCACCATATCCAGTTCGCCCAGGTCGGTGATGCTCAATACTACCGGCACGAAAAATCTACCAATAACAGCCCCCAATAAAAGTCCAATAGGCGTTCCCCAAAGATAAAGAACAAGAGCTTGTTTCCGCACGATTTTCTTCAGCTGTTTTTTGGTGGTGCCGATTGTTTTCAGCAAACCGTAAAAACGAATATCTCTAGCCACGGCAATATAAAAAATGTTAAAAATAATCAGATAGCCGGAGCAGGTAATAAGACCAATGACCGCAGCCATGAGAACCACACTGGTGATATCAACTTCAGAAGTTGTATACGCCCAGTTGACGCCTTCATTTACAAAGTCGTTAAAGCCGCAGTTTTCTTTCACTTGAGCAACTTTCGCTTCTAAATCCCAGGAATTATCAAACATAAAGGAGGGGTTGATTGTGCCTGCGATATCCGTATCCCCGCTTTCATAGAGCGGTACAGTGAGAAGCGGCGTCACGCTGTCCACATATTCTCTGGATACCCATGCGGATTGAGCTACCGCCACCGGGTCTCCCCGCCAATAGCCGGAAAGAATAAATACTTCCTTGTAGGTTTTACCATGAACGGTAAATTCCAGCGGCACTTCCGCACCGATTTCATGGGGTACGCCCAAGGCGTCCAACACCACGTCCGCTGTGGCAATCTCTTTTCCCTGTCGGGGCATATGTCCTATTTCAGGATAGCTAAAACGCCACTTCGCCGCTTGGTCTTCACAATAACGGATTTCCGTATAAACATTTTTTAGCGCCCTATTTTCCGCTATAGCCAGATAGATATCGTAAGACATCTCAGCAATGGTGGGGTCTTCCGTTAATTTATGGTACTGTTCTTCCGTAAGAAATTTAAATCCCCCATGGGCGCTGGTGCCAACCTGCCGCATGGTATTGTGTTCGATAGAGTCTAAAATGCTGCCGCCTATGGTGAAAAGCACCGTAAAAAGCACAGCTGTTAAGGCAATGGCGCAAATGGCCATCATATTACGAAGTTGATTGGTCTTTAGAGAACCTTTGGTAATGCCATTGATTGCTTTCCTATTATTCACCTGGAACATTTTACTCACCACCTATGATTTTCCCGTCTTCAATGCGGATGGTTCTGTCTGCCATTTGTGCAATTTCTTCGTTATGGGTAATCATCACCACAGTTTGATGAAATTTTTCACTGCTGATTTTTAATAAACTTAATACATCTAAGCTGGTCTTAGTGTCAAGATTTCCCGTCGGTTCATCCGCCAGCACAATGGCAGGTTTGGCAGCCAAAGCCCGAGCGATTGCCACCCTTTGCTGCTGCCCCCCGGACAATTGATTGGGAAAGCTTTGCAACTTTTCTGAAAGTCCCAGCATATCAATGATTTGTTTGAGATATTCTTCATCTACCTGATTGCCGTCCAGTTCAATGGGCAGCACAATGTTTTCATAAGCATTTAATATGGGAATCAAATTGTAGCTTTGGAAAACAAAGCCGATTTTCCGTCGCCGAAAAATAGTCAGTTCGTCATCTTTCAGCGCGAAAATATCCTTCCCGTCTACCAGTACTTTCCCAAAGCTGGGTCGGTCTAAGCCCCCTAAAAGATGAAGCAAGGTAGACTTGCCGCTGCCGGAAGTTCCAACGACTGAGACGAATTCTCCATTTTCAATGGAAATATTCACATCGTCTAAAGCTTTAACGATGGTTTCCTTAGAACCATAATATTTTTTTAATTGCTCTGTTTGTAAAATAATCATTTCACGCCTCCCGAAAAAGAAATTTTTCCTTGTCATCATCATAACAAAGAATTCTTTCCACCGGCTTACGACAATCTTTCAGTTTTGTAAGATTCCCCAAAGTTTCTCTTTTGAGCCAAATTTACAACAAAACACATCGAAAAAAATACCCCCCTGAAGTTATTCAGAGGGGTATCCGTTTTATTACCTTATGTAGGAGATTATTCTTCAACGATTGCGCCAACAGGGCAAGTTTCTACACAAGCGCCGCATTCGATGCAAGCGTCAGTGATTTCGTAAATATCTCCTTCTTGAATAGCGCCAACAGGACAGTCCCCTGCGCAAGCGCCGCAAGCTAAACATTCATCCGTAATCTTATATGCCATACCACTCACCTCCTAAGAGATTGAAAAAGTTTTGCTGCAAATTCATTGCATCACTGATATTATATCAGGTTATTTTTATTTTGCCACTATTTCTTACTACTTTTTTCAAAAAATCGACAAAATATTGAGTGGTAATTTCTGACTGAAGATTGTTCACTTACACTTCCATAATATCTTTTTCTTTTTGTGCCAAGACTTCATCAGCTTTTTGGATAAACTTATCCGTCACTTTCTGCACGTCTTCCATTGCCCGTTTGGATTCATCTTCCGTGATTTCTTTATTTTTTTCCAGCGCTTTAATATCGTCGTTAATATCACGTCGAATGTTACGGAGCGCAACCTTGGTTTCTTCCGCTTTCTTATGACAGGTTTTCACCATTTCTTTCCGCCGTTCTTCCGTAAGCTGCGGGATAGCCAAACGAATCACCGTACCGTCGTTGGTAGGGTTCAATCCCAAATCAGAACTTAAAATTGCCTTTTCGATTAAGGCAATGGTAGATTTATCCCAAGGTTGAATCACGAGCAAGCGAGATTCGGGAACGGAAATATTTGCCAGCTGGTTAATAGGGGTTGCCGTCCCATAGTAATCAACGGTAATTCTATCTAAAATCCCGGGATTTGCACGACCTGTCCGAAAAGACGCAAACTCTCTCCGCAAGCTGTCAATGCCCTTATTCATTCTTTCATCCAATTCGTCTAAAAGTTGCTGCAACATATTTCCACCTCCTAGTTATGCACTACAGTGCCGACAGATTCACCCATAACGGCTTTGTAGATATTCCCCGGTGTGTTGATGTTAAATACCACCAAAGGAATCTCATTATCTTTGCAAAGAGATGCCGCCGTAGAATCCATGACCTGCAAGCCCATGTTGAGAATATCCATATAGCTTAAGGCGTCAAATTTCTTAGCGTGAGGATTTTTCATGGGGTCGCTGTCATAAACGCCGTCCACTTTTTTCGCCATTAAGATGACTTCCGCTTCAATTTCCGCCGCGCGAAGAGCCGCAGTGGTATCTGTAGAGAAATAAGGATTACCTGTCCCAGCCGCAAAGATAACCACACGGTCTTTTTCCATATGACGGATTGCTTTACGGCGAATATAAGGTTCTGCTACTTGACGCATATCAATGGCAGTTTGTACCCGTGTTACCACACCGATATCTTCTAAGGCATCCTGGAGCGCCAGGGCATTGAGGACAGTGGCAAGCATCCCCATATAGTCGGCACTTGCCCGGTCCATCCCCTTTTTACTGCCGGCAACACCACGCCAGATGTTGCCGCCGCCTACGACGATAGAA
>CATIYQ010000098.1 GCA_949739465.1 uncultured Peptococcaceae bacterium
CATGGTCTACGTGTCCAATGGTACCAATGTTAATATGTGGCTTTGTCCGTTCAAACTTTTGCTTTGCCATTTCTCTTCCTCCTCGGTTTTTATACTGATGATTCAAATGATTCATTCATTTTAAAATAACTTTTTAGCGCCTGTACGCTCATTTATACATTATACAGGATATTATCAAGAAAAGCAAGGAAATATTTTATTCACCTTTTCTTTTAGAAATAATATCTTCGGCAATGTTCTTTGGCACTTCTTCGTAGCATTCGAACTGCATTACATAGTTACCGCGACCTTGTGTTCTGGAACGCAAATCGGTAGCATAACCAAACATAGAGGACAATGGAACATACCCTCTGATAACTTGCAGATTGCTGCGGGCTTCCATGCCTTCGATTCTACCGCGACGAGAGTTTAAGTCACCGATTACATCACCCATATATTCCTCTGGAACAGATACTTCAATTTTGAAGATTGGTTCCAAAATAACAGGTTTCGCTTTGGCAACACCATCTTTGAATGCCATAGAGCCGGCAACTTTAAATGCCATTTCAGAAGAGTCAACTTCGTGGAAGGAGCCGTCTACCAATGTGGCTTTTAAGTCTACCATTGGGAATCCGGCAAGAGCGCCGTTTTCCATCGCTTCTTTAATCCCGGCTTCAATTGGTCCAATGTATTCTTTTGGAACAACACCACCGACGATTTTGCTTTCAAAGATAAAACCACTGCCCGGTTCTAATGGTTCAAATTCTACAACAGCGTGACCATATTGACCATGACCACCGCTCTGACGAACGAATTTACCTTCGCCTTTTGCAGCTTGTCTAATGGTTTCCCTATAAGCAACCTGTGGTTTACCAACATTTGCAGATACCTTGAATTCCCGCATTAAGCGGTCAACAATAATATCCAAGTGCAATTCACCCATACCGGCAATAATAACCTGACCGGTTTCCGTATCAGAGTGAACGCGGAAAGTCGGGTCTTCTTCTGCCAGTTTTTGCAGGGCAATGCTCATTTTTTCTTGGTCTGCTACTGTTTTCGGTTCAATAGCAACGTCGATTACAGGTTCAGGGAATTCCATGGATTCCAAGATAATTGGATGGTCTTCATCACAAAGAGTATCCCCTGTGGAAGTATCCTTGAGACCTACTGCGGCAACAATATCACCGGCATAAACCTCTTGGATTTCCTCTCTGTGGTTTGCATGCATTTGCAGCAAGCGACCGATACGTTCTTTCTTCCCTTTTGTGCTGTTATACACATAAGAGCCTGCGCTCAACACCCCGGAATATACCCGGAAGAAAGTTAATTTCCCTACATAAGGGTCGGTAACAATCTTAAACGCCAGGGCTGCAAAGGGTTCGTTATCAGAAGAAATACGTTCCGCTTCCTCTTCTGTATCCAAATCAACCCCTTTAATGTGTGGAATATCAGTTGGGGATGGCAAGTAATCAACAACTGCATCCAACAACATTTGCACCCCTTTGTTTTTGAAAGAGGAGCCGCACAATACAGGGCAGATAGATACAGCCAAGGTTGCAGTCCGAATGGCTTTGATGATTTCAGCTTCGGAGATTTCTTCCCCGTCTAAATATTTCATCATCAATTCTTCATCAGTTTCCGCAATGGCGTCTAACATTTTTTCCCGGTATTCGGCAGCAAGGTCCGCCATATCTTCAGGGATTGGACGTTCTTCTACGTTTTTCCCTTCATCGTCCATGTAATAATAAGCGATTTGCTTAATTAAGTCGATAATACCAACGAATTGGTCTTCCGCGCCGATTGGCAATTGAACAGGAACAGGGTTTGCACCCAAACGATCCTTAATCATGCTAACACCGCGGAAAAAGTCTGCGCCGGTTCTATCCATTTTGTTAATGTAAGCAATTCTAGGTACGCCGTACTTATCTGCCTGTCTCCAAACAGTTTCAGATTGGGGTTCTACCCCACCTACGGAACAGAATACGGCAACAGCGCCGTCTAATACACGAAGAGACCGTTCAACTTCTACAGTGAAGTCAACATGGCCTGGTGTGTCGATGATGTTAATGCGATGGTTGCGCCAGAAACAGGTTGTTGCAGCAGAGGTAATAGTAATACCTCTTTCTTGTTCTTGCACCATGTAGTCCATGGTAGCGGCGCCATCGTGGGTTTCCCCGATTTTATGCACACGACCGGTATAGAACAAAATACGTTCGGTAGTGGTGGTTTTCCCTGCGTCGATATGCGCCATAATACCAATGTTTCTGGTTTTTTCCAACGGGATTTGTCTGGTCATAAAAATCTTTTCCTCCCAAGTCAAGCCTTTGCTCTAGACTACCAACGATAGTGCGCAAATGCTCTGTTAGATTCAGCCATTTTGTGAGTATCTTCCCGTTTTTTCACAGAAGCGCCTACATTGTTAGCAGCGTCCATCAGCTCTGCAGCTAATTTTTCTTGCATGCTTTTACCGCTTCTTTTTCTTGTGAAGGTAACCAACCAACGGATACCAAGGGTTTGGCGTCTGTCAGCTCTTACTTCCACAGGAACTTGGTAGTTTGCACCACCGACACGACGAGCTTTTACTTCCAATACTGGCATGATATTTTTCATTGCAGCGTCAAACACTTCTAATGGGTCTTTGCCGCTTTTTTCTCTTACGGTATCTAATGCGTCGTAAACGATTCTTTCAGCGATACTTTTTTCGCCGTCCAACATAATTTGGTTAATCAATTTTGTGATGACGGTGCTGTTATACACTGGATCCGGTAAAACTTCTCTTTTAGATACATTACCCCGTCTTGGCATAGATTATTCCCTCCTTCGGCATAAATTTTAAATTTATCCAAATTTACTTAGTTTTTTGCTTTCGCTTTTGGTCTTTTTGCACCATATTTAGAACGAGATTGCATACGGTTAGCAACCCCGGAAGCATCAGATGCCCCGCGTACAATATGATAACGAACACCTGGCAAGTCTTTTACACGACCACCACGAACCAATGCAACAGAGTGTTCCTGCAAATTATGACCGATACCGGGAATATAAGCAGTAACTTCTATACCATTAGACAAACGGACACGGGCAACTTTACGGAGCGCAGAGTTTGGTTTTTTCGGTGTAGTTGTGTATACACGTGTACAAACCCCTCTTTTCTGCGGACACTCTTTTAATGCCGGCGCTGTAGATTTTTTCACTAAATCGTATCTACCTTGTTTTACCAATTGATTAATTGTTGGCAAATCGTCCACCTCCTTCCTGAGAGTAAAAAATATGATATTTAAAAATTTTGAACAACAAGAATTATGAGCGAAGAACAGCAGCGGAAGCGGTGCCGACGTCTATCTCGCAAGCGTCGCCTAATAACCGCATGGTTGCCACTTCTTCAACGGGAACACCTTTGGCGGAGCATAGCTCCGTCAAAGGTAATACTACTCTTTTTTCAGCGTCAGCTGCAATAAAAACGCAGCTTGCCGCACCTTTTTCCACGGCTTTCATGGTTTGTTTGGTGCCAATGGTTTTTTGAGAATTTTTCAACATCTCTAATCCCATGTGCTCACCTCCCAAGTTAACAAGCTTTTTTAGTTTATCACTACTCGCCCGCTATGTCAATATTTTCTCAACCTTCTACTGTTTCGCTGTGAGAAATTTCTTGGTAAATATTGCCATTTTCGGACGTTGTTTCATCATAGATTTCTGCTTCCGTCCCGGCGTTCTCATCAATGATATCAATATTGCGATACCTGGAAAGACCGGTACCGGCAGGAATCAGTTTGCCGATGATAACGTTTTCTTTTAAGCCCAACAACGGGTCAACTTTTCCCTTAATAGCAGCGTCTGCCAATACTCTGGTAGTTTCTTGGAAGGACGCCGCCGATAAGAAGGAGTCTGTCGCCAAGGACGCTTTGGTAATCCCTAAGAGAACAGGACGGGCAGTTGCCGGTTCTTTGCCTTCTGCTTCCGCCGCTTCATTTGCTGCTTCAAAATCAAAGGAGTCAATCAAAGCGCCCGGCAAGAGCGTGGTATCCCCGGGGTCTTCCACTTTTACCTTCTTAAGCATTTGCCGTACCATAACTTCAATGTGTTTATCGTTGATGTCTACCCCTTGAAGACGGTAAACCTTTTGTACTTCACGCAGCAAGTAGAGCTGAACGCCTTGCACACCTTTTACCGTCAGCAAATCTTGAGGGTTTACAGAGCCTTCGGTCAGTTCGTCCCCCGCTTCTACTACCATACCGTCGGATACTTTCAAACGAGAGCCGTATGGCACAGCGTAAACAGCGGCGTCGATTTCACCGTCTTTAATGTGAATTTCACGTTTACCGTCGTTTTCGCTAACCAGTACAGTACCATCACATTCGGTGATAAGACCTTGCCCTTTTGGTTTTCTCGCTTCAAATAATTCTTCGACACGAGGAAGACCGGAAGTAATATCGTCCCCCGCTACCCCACCGGTGTGGAATGTTCTCATGGTCAGCTGAGTACCAGGTTCCCCAATGGACTGGGCAGCAATAATCCCAACAGCTTCCCCTACATCTACCATAGAGCCGGTAGCCAGGTTCAAGCCATAACACTTGCGGCATACACCGTAACGAGTGCGGCAGGTAAGAACGGAACGAATATTGACCTTTTGTTCGCTTTCCGGTCTGGTCTTTAAATAAGACTCAACGGTTTTTGCTTTTTCCGGTGTGATGAATTCATCAACTTCCAATAAGATTTCGCCGGTTTCTTCATTAACCAGTTGCATATTGGAGGTTCTGCCTTCGATACGTTCAGATAACGGTTCAATGCCTTTGATTTCTTTTACCCATACACCGATGGTATCACCGCAGTCATCTTCCCGAACGATAACTTCTTGAGCAACGTCTACCAGACGACGAGTCAGGTAACCGGAGTCCGCCGTACGGAGCGCCGTATCCGCCAAACCTTTTCTTGCCCCGTGACTGGAAATAAAGAATTCCAATACAGAGAGACCTTCACGGAAGTTGGATTTAATCGGCAAGTCAATGATGCGACCGGAAGGGTCCGCCATCAAACCACGCGCCCCCGCCAACTGACGAATCTGTTGCACGTTACCACGCGCCCCGGAGTTTGCCATCATGTAAATTGGATTGAATTTATCCAATGTGGTCATCAACGCTTTGGTTACATCATCTGTTGCTTTGGTCCAAATATCAATACTCTTTTGATACCGTTCGTCTTCGGTAATCAAACCTTGACGATACAAGTTCTCGATGTTCACAACATCTTTATCCGCCGTTTCCATAATTGGCTTTTTAGCAGGTGGCACTTGAATATCTTCAATCCCGATACTAATACCGGCTTTTGTAGAATATTTATACCCCAATGCTTTCACGCCGTCTAAGAGAATGGCGGTATAGGACATACCCATTCTGCGATAGCAACGGTCAACGATAGTGCCTAACACCTTTTTATCTACTACGCCGTTAAAGTAACCCATTTCCCTGGGCATCGGGATTTCATTGTTATAAATCAACCGACCTAAAGTGGTTTTTGTCAGGGCGTATTTGCCGTTTTCTTTCTTGGCAAATTCCACTTCTTTATAATCTTCACCCCAAATGGTGTTCCATTGCTGTTCCAAGTTGGGCAGATAGATATAAGAGTGTAAGCTGATGACCCCGTTCACATAAGCATGGTACGCTTCGTTGTAGTCGGTAAAGATTTTGCCTTCGCCGATATCCCCTTCTTTGAACATGGTCAGGTAATAAGAACCTAAAATCATATCCTGGGTTGGGGTAGATACCGGACGACCGTCTTTCGGGTTCAAAATGTTGTGAGAAGACAACATCAAGATTCTGGCTTCTGCTTGGGCTTCCGCAGAGAGGGGCACGTGAATGGCCATTTGGTCACCGTCGAAGTCCGCGTTAAACGCGCCGCAAACCAATGGGTGCAATTTTAACGCTCTACCTTCTACCAACACTGGTTCAAACGCCTGAATACCCAGTCGGTGTAAAGTTGGCGCACGGTTTAAAAGAACCGGGTGTTCCTTAATCACCTGTTCCAATACGTCCCATACTTCCGGTTTTACCCGTTCCACCATGCGTTTGGCGCTCTTGATATTGTGGGCTAAGCCATCATTTACCAATCGTTTCATGACGAAAGGCTTAAAGAGTTCTAATGCCATTTCTTTTGGCAAACCGCATTGGTGGAATTTCAGTTCCGGACCAACAACGATTACAGAACGACCGGAGTAGTCAACCCGTTTCCCCAATAAGTTTTGACGGAAGCGACCTTGTTTCCCTTTGAGCAAATCAGAAAGAGATTTTAACGGTCTGTTCCCGGGACCTGTTACCGGACGACCCCTTCTGCCGTTGTCAATCAAAGCGTCAACCGCTTCCTGCAACATTCTCTTTTCGTTACGTACGATAATATCAGGTGCGTCTAAATCCAATAACCGTTTCAAACGATTGTTCCGGTTAATTACCCGACGATACAAGTCGTTTAAGTCGGCAGTAGCGAAACGACCACCATCTAACTGTACCATCGGACGGAGTTCCGGTGGAATAACAGGTACTACATCTAAAATCATCCATTCCGGTTTATTGCCGGAGAGAAGGAAGGATTCTACCACTTCCAAGCGACGGATAGCGCGGATTTTCCGCTGTCCGCTCACTTCTCTAGCTTCTTTGCGCAGCTCGTCGTTAAGCTCTTGCAAGTTTAATTGCTGGAGCATCACTTTTACCGCTTCCGCCCCCATGCCCGCTTTGAAACCGTTGCCGTATTTTTCCCGATATTCCCGATATTCGTTTTCCGTCAAAAGCTGTTTATAAGCCAAATCCGTTTCACCGGGGTCTAATACGATATAAGAGATAAAGTATAATACTTTTTCCAAGTTCCGAGGGGAAATATCCAATAACAACCCCATACGGCTAGGAATACCCTTGAAATACCAAATGTGGGAAACAGGCGCTGCCAAATCAATATGACCCAGCCGTTCCCGACGTACTTTGGAACGGGTTACTTCTACACCGCAGCGGTCGCAAATAACGCCTTTATAACGCAACCGTTTATACTTCCCGCAATGACATTCCCAGTCACGGGTCGGTCCGAAGATTCTTTCGCAGAACAACCCATCCCGTTCCGGTTTTAATGTCCGGTAATTAATTGTTTCCGGCTTTTTTACTTCGCCATAGGACCATTCTTTAATCTGTTCCGGTGAAGCAAGACCAATTTGCATTCTATCAAAATTACTTACATCTAACAAAGGGCTTCTCCCCCTTCAATTTTTTCCTTCCGATACCAACAAGCAACAATATTAGAATTCTTCATCGTCTATCAATAAGTCGTCTTCTAAAGACTCCAAGGGTTCTAAATCAGCTAAGTTATCTAAATCACCTAAAGAATCCAAATCGTCGTCTTCAAAGTCCGCAATTTGAGACAAATCTAAATCATCATCTATTAGTTCATCGTTTTCAGCATTGTCTTCTTCACTGCTTGGCGCTTGCGGCTGAGGAGCCGGCACATCTAAGTCCAGCTCTTTGGCAGTTTCCACAACATCGTCATCGTAATCGCGAATTTCGATGATTTCGTTGTTTTCCGACAACACGTTTACGTCCAAGCAAAGGCTTTGTAATTCTTTAATCAATACCTTGAAAGATTCCGGTACGCCCGGTTCCGGCACATTTTCCCCTTTAACGATGGCTTCATAAGTCTTCACACGACCCACAATATCGTCCGATTTTACCGTGAGGATTTCCTGCAAGGTATAGGCTGCGCCATAAGCTTCCAGCGCCCATACTTCCATTTCCCCGAATCTCTGACCGCCGAATTGGGCTTTCCCGCCTAACGGCTGTTGGGTAACGAGAGAGTAAGGACCGGTAGAACGAGCGTGAATCTTATCGTCTACCAAGTGGTGCAGTTTCAGCATGTAGGTATAACCAACGGTTACTGGATTATCAAAAGGTTCCCCGGTTCTGCCGTCGTAGAGAATGGTTTTCCCATCGCCAGGCAATCCCGCCTCTTTCAGGGTGTCGATAATATCAAATTCTGTTGCGCCGTCAAATACAGGCGTCGCAACATAAATGCCCAAGGCTTTAGCAGCTCTTCCTAAGTGGCATTCCAACACCTGCCCAATGTTCATACGAGAAGGTACCCCCAATGGGTTCAACACCACTTCCACAGGAGTACCGTCCGGCAAGAACGGCATGTTTTCCTGCGGTAAGATACGGGAAACAACCCCTTTGTTCCCGTGACGACCTGCCATTTTGTCCCCTACAGAGATTTTTCTCTTTTGGGCAATGTAGATACGAACTAATTTATTAGCACCGGGAGAAAGTTCATCACCGTTTTCCCTGGTAAATACTTTCACGTCAACGATTTTCCCGGACTCGCCGTGAGGCACCCGTAAGGAAGTGTCTCTTACTTCACGGGCTTTTTCCCCAAAGATTGCCCGTAAGAGCCGTTCTTCAGCAGTCAGCTCCGTTTCCCCTTTAGGGGTAACTTTCCCGACTAAGATATCACCTGGTCTTACTTCCGCGCCAATGCGGATAATCCCGTCTTCATCCAAATCTTTGAGAACTTCTTCCCCAACGTTTGGAATATCGCGAGTAATTTCTTCCGGTCCTAATTTCGTATCACGAGCGTCACATTCATATTCTTCTACGTGAATGGAAGTGAAATAGTCATCCTTTACCAATTTTTCACTTAACAAAATAGCGTCTTCATAGTTGTAACCTTCCCATGTCATATAGGCTACCAATACGTTACGACCTAACGCCAATTCCCCTTTATCCACAGAAGGACCGTCAGCAATA
>CATIYQ010000099.1 GCA_949739465.1 uncultured Peptococcaceae bacterium
ATATTCACCGACAATATGGCGGCTTTCCCGCACATAAAGTCGTTCTGCTGTACCGACCAAAATGGCGTTTTCAAAGCCCGGGAAATTTTGCCGTATATAGGGCAAAATGTATTCCAATTCTGTCTCTCCCCGTGCAATCCCCGCTTCTCTGCTTTCCCGATCCAGCACATCAACACCGAGGAGAATCAAAGCATTCACAAGCACATCACCATTGTCTTGCCGTCCTACATTGAATCCCCTTAACCGTATCATCGGGTCATGGGGCTGATAGCCGGCAGCTTCTTTGGCATAGCCCCATGCAGATTTTTCATCCGTGTCAGTGCTGGGGTCACCATCGTTGTTCAGGTAGGTTTCTATTTTCTCCCAATCAACATTCCGCAAGGAAAAAACCAACGTCGCCCCCATTTGCCGCTCCTCATCATCAAGGTCTTCCCCGGCAAAGGTATAAGGCACCCCGGCCGCTGCTGCAATATCCGCATCAATGGTGGCGTCAATGACCCGCGCCGCACGATAAGTCTTTTCTTCGCCGTTTTCCCATAAAGTCACCCCAAGAATGGTATTTTCTTCTACTACAGGACCAATGATTCTGGTTTCCAGTTTCAAGTCAATATTGGGCTCATTTTCCACCATTTCTAAAAAAACAGCTTTGGCATGTTCCACATCAAAAACATTGCCGCCAACTGCTTGGTAAAACTCCTCAAAAATACCTTGGGTCAAAAGAGTACCGTCTCGAGACCAGCACATATCTATCACATTGAGCATTCCTAAGGTCATGAGTCCCCCCAGTGCCTCGTCGTCCTCTACCAATAAGGTTTTCATCCCATTGCGTCCAGCCGATACCGCTGCCGCCACACCTTCTGGCTCTCCACCGACAACTATCACATCATAATCCGTTCCTTCAAAAACCGGTCTTTCCGCTATTTTCTCACCAACACCTCGGAAGTCGTAAAAAAGAAAACAGCCTATGGCTATCACTATCAATATTTTTATTATCGTCTTCATGCGCTTGCTTTTTGCTGTTCTTTTCTTCTCTTTTGCCCTTCTTATATCATATCTTAGACAATGAAAAATAGCAAATCCTCTTTTCCGTTACGCTCTCGCTCTGCATCAAAAAAACCTGTCTAATAATTTAGACAGGCTTTTCTTTCGTATTCCCACTATTCAAAACTACCGATTAAAATTGGTCCGATAGGTTCTTTCGATATCAGGCAGAGCAACACCCTGTTCTCTTCCTGTCGCGATACAGTTTAAGAGCCACGCCATATTCCGCCCCAGGTTACGCATAGTTTGCAACCCCTCTTCGTCTTGAGCCACCAATTCAGGAGAAGGTCCGTATACCATATTCCAATAAGTAGAGGACACAATTGGCATTTGCGCAATGGTAAAATATTTATTCAATACATCAAGAGAGGCGCTGTTGCCGCCACGCCGAGCCGTTACTACCGCAGCACCCGGTTTATGGGCAAAGGCGGCGCCTCCGGCATAAAACACACGGTCAAGGAGAGACAATACCTGACCACTGGGATGAGAATAATATACCGGCGAGCCGAAAACAAAGCCGTCCGCCTCTTTCGCCTTCTCAATAAAATCATTGACCATATCATCAGCAAACAAGCAACTATCTTTATCGGCGCAATGTTTGCAGCCAATGCAGTCCCGAATGGGAACACTTCCCATTTGCACCAATTCTGTTGCAATACCTTCTGCCTGTAAGGTCTTTTCCACTTCATGAAGGGCAAGATAAGTGCAGCCGTTTTTTCGGGTGCTGCCGTTCAACAATAAGACTTTCATCAATAGCGTCTCCTTCCTGTAAATCCCATCATATTACCCTTTCAACAACTCGGTAAAGTTTGACATAGCCTGAGCGATTTTGATTTGTTGCGGACAGACCTGTTCACAGCTGCCACAGCCAATGCAAGCGGCGGGATGTTTATCCTCCGGCACGGCAGAAAGAGCCATCGGCGCGATAAATCCTCCGCCGGTGAAAGAATGTTCATTATATAAATCTAACAACATGGGAATATCCAACCCCTGGGGACAATGACTGGTGCAATAACGGCAAGCCGTGCAAGGCAATGTGTTCCCCAACATACCGTCAGCAATATCCAAGAGCGTCTTCATTTCCGCATCATTCAACGGCTTATCCGCGGCAAAGGTAGCGATGTTTTCTTTTAATTGGGTAAAGTTAGACATACCGGAAAGGGTCACCACTACATCAGGGATAGATTGAATAAAGCGGAATGCCCAAGCAGGAATAGATTCTTCCGGACGAAGGGTTTGCAACTTTTCTTCATCAGCAGACGCAAGCTTTGCCAATTTCCCACCGCGCAACGGCTCCATCACCCATACCGGCAGATGATAACTTCTCAAAAGCTCCACTTGTTTTTTGGCGTCTTGGAAGGTCCAGTCTACATAGTTTAACTGCACCTGACCAAATTCCATATGTTCTCCGTAAGCCGCCAGAAAACGTTTGGTCACGTCATAAGAACCATGGAGAGAGAAACCTAAATGCTTAATGCGCCCATTCGTCTTTTGCTCTAACAGATAGGCAAGAATACCGTATTTTTCTTCATTAAGGTATTCATCAATATTCATTTCACAGACATTGTGAATCAGGTAAAAATCAAAATATTCTACCTGGCATTTTTCCAGCTGTTTTTCAAAGATTTCTTTTACCTTAGGCATATTGGCAAGGTCATAACCGGGAAATTTACTGGCAAGATAAAAGCTTTCCCGCGGATATTTGCTTAAAGCTTTGCCCATAGCAAGCTCAGAATTGCCGTTATGATAGCCCCAAGCCGTATCATAATAATTTACGCCCTGTTCCATAGCATAAGCTACCATTTCTTCCGTAGCAGTCTGGTCGATTTTACTTTCATCGCCGTCTAATACAGGCAGCCGCATCGCGCCCATACCCAGCGCAGATATTTTCTTCCCCTGAAAATCCTTTGTTATCATACCCGTTACCCCTTTTCTCTTTTCTTTTCTTCATCTATTTCTTATCTTATATCATATCTTACGTCGTAAGAAATAGCAAATACCTCTTTCCTATCCCCTGCTATTCTTGTAAGGTATAACCGGATTTGGTATAATAAATTTACAAAAAGACAAACGACTTGGTCGCATCGCCGAAAAATTATCCCATTATCTCTAATCCTTCCGAGAAATCATGTAAAATTTCCCTTTCATTCTTGACTATTCGCCTATGATTTGTTAAACTAATGATTGTTATAAAACACCATTGGGGCGTCGCCAAGCGGTAAGGCTACGGGTTCTGGCTCCGTCATGCGGGGGTTCGAATCCCTCCGCCCCAGCCATTTTTGGGCCATTAGCTCAGCTGGTAGAGCACCTGACTCTTAATCAGGGTGTCCAGGGTTCGAGCCCCTGATGACCCACCAAATCAAAAGACCTGCTAAAGATGCTAATTTCATCTAAAGCAGGTCTTTTTGTATGTCCACGTTCCACACCAGTATTGCGAAAGACATATTTTCCCATCGTTACCATGATTTCACCACTCCCAATATGTTCCATTGCCTTGGAGGTTTTTCATGTGATAAGGTTAATTTGCAATCAGGTTCGCCCTGTTGCAAATACATAGGAAAGTGAGGATCGTATTTATGAAGAAAATGTTTACGGTACTGGTGACAGCTGCTTTATTTACGACGCTCGCCGCGCCGACCTATGCAGCATGCCCCCAACATACCGCGAACCTACCCAATCAGAACTGCCCAACTGCAAAATGTAGTGTGCAAAACACTTTGCCGGAAAATAATCAATTGCCACAATTATCTCAGCTGTCCGGTAAATTCTGCAACTGGAATACGGTTTTGCAAAACCTTACAAATCAAAATGGCAATCAAGCTACTTGCCCTACCTGTAATAACCAAAATCCAAATTGTATAAACGGAAGCTGTAGTGACAAAAACCAGGCAAATACCAACAATAGCTGCAACAACCAAAATCAAAACAAGCCTTGCACAAACGGAAATTGTAATAATCAAAATCAAGGCGTGCAAAAACCTGATACCACACCGGATAACGGCAACAATAACCAGACAACACCGACTCCACCCACAGAACAAGACTCCGGTTATGCCGCCCAAGTGGTAACTCTGGTTAATGCAGAACGGGCAAAGGAAGGTCTCGCTCCTTTAAAAGCAGATAACACACTGACATCGGCAGCTCAAATACGCGCCCAAGAGATTGTTTCTGTTTTTGACCACACCAGACCAAACGGCAGCTCCTGCTTTACCGTATTGAAAGAAATGGGCATCTCTTACCGAGGCGCAGGAGAAAATATCGCCTATGGTCAGAGAACACCAGAAGAAGTGGTTGCCGCTTGGATGAAATCTCCGGGACACAAAGCCAACATTATGAATAAGCAATTTACTACCATCGGCATTGGTTATCATACCATAGGTAATACCGCTTATTGGGCACAGTTATTTACGTATTAAACCCATATCACTCTTACAAAACACCCAAAATCAAATATGTATGTTGAACCATACATATCCTTTCATATCTCCTCTTACCAAAAAGGACGCTGTAAAAACAGCGTCCTTTTTATTTTGCCAAAGCGGCAAGGTAGGGCAATATTTTTTGAAACGCCCTACCACGGTGGCTTAGCTTATTTTTCTCTTCCATGGAGATTTCCGCCATAGTTCGCCCTAACTCAGGCAAATAAAACAAAGGGTCGTAACCGAATCCTTCTGTGCCTGACAAATCCTCTGCTATAACACCTTCACAAACGCCTTCGACAAAAACAGTTTCCGTTTCTCCTGTGGTCAGCGCAATTACGCTGACAAAACGAGCCGTGCGTTTTCCCCCAGGCACATCCTTTAAAAGCCCCAACAACTTCTCATTACAAGCAGCCGCATCTTTTTCCTCCCCTGCAAAGCGAGCGGAGTATACCCCTGGCGCGCCGTCAAGATAGTCCACCGCAAGCCCTGAGTCATCGGCAAGAGAAGGTAACCCCGTCGCCTGCCATACGGCTCTACTTTTGATAGCGGCATTCTCTTTGAAGGTCGTACCGTCCTCCGGCGGCAAAGAAAGCCCGGGGAAATCCTGCAAGGACAACACTTCCCAAGACGTGTTAAGTAACAGCTTTTTTAACTCGGCAACTTTATGTTGATTTTCTGTGGCTAAGACCAGTTTCATCATGACGCACCTTCTCTACTTGGCAAAATAGTTTTCAATACCG
Source organism: uncultured Peptococcaceae bacterium (assembly GCA_949739465.1). Taxonomy (GTDB): domain Bacteria; phylum Bacillota; class Dehalobacteriia; order UBA4068; family JAAVYR01; genus JAAVYR01. The sequence goes on from CATIYQ010000099.1 coordinate 5,204, forward strand.
TTAGCAATGCCATACGCCATCCTATCACGGAAACTATCGGAAGCAAGAAGCATTTCTTCTTCTAAGTTGGAGATAAAGGCAGTTTCGATTAAAACAGACGCCATATCCGTTTCCCGAATGACGGCAAAGTTATCTTCCCGCACCCCATAGTTACTTCTGCCTGCACTGGCAAGAACAGCATTTTGAATACACTCAGCCAGGCGCTGCCGCTCCGTCCGATTGTAACGGGAATTGCCTGCAGGAGCATAAAAATAAGTGCCTGTTCCATTGGCAGCTTTGCTGGTAGAAGAATTGCAGTGAATGCTGACAAACACATCACTGTCCAGTGCGTTTGCCATCCACGCCCGTTCATACAATGTTAGATAGCTGCCGCCGGTTCTGGTCATGACCACCGTTGCACCACGACCTTCCAGATAGTCTCTGGTCTTTTTCCCTATTTCCAGCGTAGCGATTTGTTCATGCAAGCCCCCTGTCCCCACTGCACCGGAGTCCATACCACTGCCGGAAGCTGAGGTATAAGTGCCATGCCCCGGGTCTAAGACGATAAACTTGCCAATCAGACTGGAACTACCAATTTTAACGCTTAGAGATTTTTGGTCGTCACCCCTGGTAACCGCCACATGCTGCTTACCGCTCCAAGTAATTTTTAATGCGCTGTGGTCTTCGTTTTCATAGGTCACCGATACACCGTTTGCTTGGGCTGCAGATAAATCTCCCTGCAACTTGGCATCGGTATAAAGAATCACGCCATTAGAAATATCTTCCGTACGATACTGAACTACCTCACTTGCCGTAATCTGCAAATTAATACCATAGGAAGTTGTTGTTCCTTTGACCTCGCCGCTGCCAAGAGCGTCGCCACTAGCATTCCATTGCAACATTTCTCCCTGGGTTGGCGCATAAGAGGACCGTTCCGCGCCTACCGTATCCACATAACAACTTCTTACCCAACCGGTGGTAGACCCGGTGGAAATTTCATACCAACTGTTATTCTGGTCTAAAATAGTGCCTTTTTCCGATAAAATATTGATGATTGTCCCCGATGGCAGGCTGGTAATCTTCG
>CATIYQ010000100.1 GCA_949739465.1 uncultured Peptococcaceae bacterium
CCAGGTATTGTGCTGCAAAAAGATGATGTGATTGCTTATCAGATTCCACCTGCGGAGGAACTGGAATTAGCAGCAGAAAATATTCCGCTGGATATTATCTATGAAGACGGAGATTTACTGGTGGTCAATAAGCCCCAAGGCATGGTGGTTCATCCGGCTGCTGGCAACTATCACGGTACGCTGGTCAATGGGCTTTTGCATGCGGTGAAGGATTTATCAGGCATTAACGGGGTGATTCGTCCTGGCATTGTGCATCGTATCGACAAGGATACCTCAGGGCTTTTGGTGGTGGCGAAAAACGACAAAGCTCATTTGGCTCTTTCAGAGCAGTTAAAAGACCATACCATGGCAAGGGTCTATTACGCTATCGTCCACGGTGTTATGGGTGAGCCGGGCGGCATTATTGACGCGCCTATCGGCAGGCATGCTGTGCAGCGGAAGAAAATGGCGGTAGATACCAAAAACGGTAAACCTGCTGTTACACACTATCGGGTGCTGGAGCGGTTTTGCGGCTATTCTCTTTTAGAATTAAAACTGGAAACAGGCAGAACCCACCAAATCCGCGTTCATTTGAGTTATCTGGGCAATCCCGTAGCAGGCGACCCTCTTTACGGACCGAAGAAAAACCCTTTGGGTCTCTCGGGACAAGCCCTCCATGCCAAAGAGATTACCTTTATCCATCCGACCACGAAAGAAAAAATGACGTTTCGCTGTGATTTGCCGGACTATTTTGAAAATGTTTTGGCGCAGCTGAGAAAGGAACTATAATTGTTTCATGGAGAAAGAACGAAGAGTCCGAACGGAAAAACTTATCGGTGTGGCAGGCTGTGAGAAATTAGCCGCGTCTACTGTGGCTGTCTGCGGGCTGGGCGGCGTTGGTTCTTATGTGGTGGAGGCATTGGCGCGGGCTGGCGTGGGCAGGCTGATTTTAATCGATTTTGATACGGTATCTGTCAGCAATATCAATCGGCAAATCGAGGCATTGACCGAGACGGTGGGTTTGGCGAAGGCAATGGTCCTAAAGGAGCGAATCGCCTCCATTAATCCGGAATCTTGTGTGGAAACACGTCTGGAAAAACTGACGGCAGAAAATATCGGTGATGTGGTTTTGTCTCAGTCTATTGACTTTCTGGTAGACGCCATTGACGATGTATCGGCAAAAATCAGTCTGCTGTTGCAGGCAAAATCTTTTGGCTTGCCCGTGGTTTCGGTGATGGGAACAGGTAATAAGCTCTATCCTGAGCTTTTGGAAATTGCAGATATTAGCAAAACGGAGGTCTGCCCTTTGGCGCGAAAGGTACGCAAAGTATTGAAAGCCCAAGGCATTGTTCGCGGTATTCCTGTGGTCTATTCCAAAGAAATTCCCGTGCATAAACAAACCGTAGCGGGAGAGGCTAAAGAAGCGGACGGAGTGGTAGGCAGTATTAGTTTTGTTCCCGGGGCGGCAGGGCTGATTGCCGCGGGTTTTGTTGTCCGTTCTCTGCTGGGACAAGGATTGGCTTAAGTAGAGAAGATGCAAAAGATAATGTTTGTAATTTCTTTTGAATCATATTACAATGATAGTAGTATGGAAAAGTATTATAAAAGCAGAGGAGAAGATAACGATGGAATTATTAAATAAAGAAAACTTTAATGCAAAAGTATTGGAAAGCGAACAACCTGTTTTGGTAGACTTTTTTGCTACTTGGTGCGGACCTTGCAAAATGTTGGCACCTGTTTTAGAAGATGTTGCCGCCTCTTATGCCGGGCAAGCGGAAATCTATAAAGTGGATATTGATGAAAACGACGCTTTGACCAGTGCCTATGGCATTGAAGTAGTACCGACTTTGATTTTGTTCCACAATGGGGAAATCATCACCAGAACCAGCGGTTTTCGTTCTAAGGGGGATATTTGCAAAATGATAGACCAGGTTTTAGCATAAACCTCGGTGGTAAAAGATAGGTAGTAGGTTGTTATGGATTTATTTACCCAATCTCAAGATGTGAATATGAAAAAGGCTGCGCCTCTTGCAGCCCGAATGCGTCCGCGGAATCTTGATGAATTTGTGGGACAATCCCATATTATCGGCAAAGGAAAGCTGTTGCGCCGTGCAATCGAGGCGGACCAGCTTTCCTCTGTTATTTTTTACGGACCGCCTGGCGTGGGCAAGACGACGCTGGCAAGAATCATTGCCCAAACCACCAAAAGCGAATTTTATCAGCTTTCTGCTATTACCGCGGGAGTAGGGGATATTCGGGATATTATTAAGAAATCTCAGGATAACCTAGGTTTCTATGGTAAAAAATCTGTTTTGTTCATTGATGAAATTCATCGCTTTAATAAAGGACAGCAAGACGCACTTCTACCTGCCGTAGAAGAAGGGCAAGTTATCCTCATCGGTGCAACGACGGAAAATCCCTATTTTCAGGTAAACGGCGCGCTCCTTTCCCGTTCCCGTATTTTTCAGCTCAAGGAGTTGAAGGAAGAGGATATTTTGTCTTTGCTGCGCATGGCGCTGGCTGATAAGGAGCGTGGCTTGGGCAACTATCAGGTGGATATGACGGAAGAAGCGCTATTACATATCGCAGCTATGGCGAGCGGCGACGGTCGTAATGCCTTAAATGCCTTGGAGCTGGCAGTGGTTACCACTCCTGTGGGAGAAGACGGCTTTCGTCATATTGATTTGTCTGTGGCGGAGGATAGTATCCAGCAAAAGGCAATCGCTTATGACAAAGACGGCGACCATCACTACGATGTGATTTCCGCTTTCATCAAAAGTATGCGGGGCAGTGATCCGAATGCGGCGCTCCATTGGCTGGCGCGAATGATAGAAGCGGGAGAAAAGCCTGAATTTATCATGCGGCGTATTGTGATTTGCGCGGCGGAGGATGTGGGGCTTGCCGACCCGCAGTGTTTACAGGTGGCGGTAGCCGCCATGCAGGCGGCGAACTATGTGGGTTGGCCGGAGGCGCGGATTCCTATTGCTATGGCGGTCGTCTATGTGGCAACTGCGCCCAAATCCAATGCGGCTTATATGGGCATCAATGAGGCGATTCATGATGTGAAGACGAAAAATTGCGGTAATGTGCCGATTCATCTGAAGGACGCTAATTATCCCGGTGCGAAGAATTTCGGTCATGGCAAAGGCTATAAATATCCCCATAATTTTGGCGGCTATGTGCGGCAACAGTATCTGCCGGATGAATTAAAAGATGTTTCTTATTACCAGCCGACTGATCATGGTTATGAAGAAATAATAGGGGATTATCTTGCCCAATTGGAAAATGGCAATCCCAATAAAAAGGATTAGTTTCCGCATAAAAACGGAGTTTGTGTTGTTAAGAGGATAGAAAGAGAGAGGTGTTGCAAATGGGCAAAAAAGCATATAGCGTATTTGGTTTGTCAATGGCGTTGTGCGCTTTGGCGATGATGTTTTTGCCTATGGCGGCTTTTGCCGAAGGGGAGGAATACGTACCTGCCATGTATCAAACATTCTGGTCCTTGGTTCCGCCTATTGTTGCCATTGGATTGGCGCTCCTTACCAAGGAAGTATATAGCTCTTTGTTTATTGGGATTTTAGTGGGCGCGTTATTTTATTCCGATTTTGCTTTTGAAGGCACGGTTCAACATTTGGTTAACGACGGCTTTTTAGCGGTGCTGACAGATGGGGATAATATGGGTATCGTCATCTTTCTGGTGATTTTAGGTACTATGGTGTGCCTGATGAATCGTGCCGGAGGTTCGGCCGCTTTTGGACGTTGGACCGCTGCTAAAATCAAAGGTCGGGTAGGTGCGCAGCTCTCTACCGTTCTGTTGGGGTCAATGATTTTTATTGACGACTATTTTAACTGCCTGACCGTGGGCAGCGTTATGCGTCCCGTAACGGACAAGCACTTTATTTCCCGGGCAAAGCTGGCTTATCTCATTGACGCTACGGCGGCGCCTATTTGTATCATTGCGCCCATTTCTTCTTGGGCGGCGGCGGTTTCCGGCTTTGTAGAAGGGGAAGACGCTATTTCTCTTTTCATTCAATCCATTCCCTATAACTTTTATGCGTTGTTGACCATTGTGATGATGATTGGTCTTTCGGTGATGAAAGTGGACTTTGGTCCTATGGCAATCCATGAACGAAACGCCATACAAGGCGATTTGTTTACGGTGAAAAATGCTGCTTATGCAACAGTCAAAGAAGAGCAAGCGAACAGCAAAGGTCGGGTTATGGACTTGGTAGTACCGATTTTTGCTTTGATTGTTTGTTGTGTGGTCGGTATGATTTACACCGGCGACTTTTTCTCTGGGGTAGATTTTATCACTGCGTTTTCTAATTGCAGTGCGTCCCAAGGCTTGGTATTTGGCAGTCTTTTTGCCCTTGCCATTACCATCGTGTTTTATGTGGCAAGACGAGTGCTGTCCTTTAAGGATTGCATGAGCTGCCTACCTGATGGTTTTAAGTCGATGGTGCCGGCCATTTTGATTCTCTCTATGGCGTGGTCTTTGAAGGCTATGACCGATAGCCTAGGCGCAAAGTATTATGTAGAAGGGCTGGTAAAGGGAGCATCTGGCAGCCTGATTAGTTTTTTGCCTGCTATTGTTTTCTTAGTTGGTTGTTTTCTGGCTTTTGCCACCGGGACTTCCTGGGGGACTTTTGGTATTCTTATTCCCATTGTGGTGGAGGCTTTCAGTAACGACCCGACTTTGATGATTATTTCTATCTCCGCTTGTATGGCGGGAGCTGTTTGCGGCGACCACTGTTCGCCTATTTCGGACACGACCATTATGGCGTCGGCTGGGGCGCAATGCGACCATGTAACTCACGTCTCGACCCAGTTGCCTTATGCCATTAGTGTGGCAGCCATTTCTTTTGTACTGTATCTTTTGGCAGGATTTGTTCAGAGCGCCTGGATTTGTCTGCCTCTTGGTATTTTGCTCACATTGGGTTTCCTCTTTATTATCAAAAAGATGCAGGGGCATAATGGCATAGCTGTAGAGCCTGCTGCGGCTTTTTGCGGAGCAGTTGCTGCTCCGGAAGCAGAGGAAGCTAAAAACGACCATGGTTATGCTTTAGCTAAACATTTTCAGCAGCAAGCGGAACGGGATTTGATGACGGGGGTTTATAACCGCACTTATTTTGAAACCCGTGTGGACGGGCTTTTGGCAGAGGATTGCAAAGGATATTTTTATCTCATTGATTTAGATGATTTAAAACAATTCAACGATAGCAAAGGACATCAATACGGTGATGATATGATTTGTGCCTTGGCGGAAGCATTAAAGGAAACCTATGGAGAAAATGCTTGTATCGGTCGTATCGGCGGTGATGAATTTGCCGTTTATGGGGCGGAGGAATTAGGCAGCGAACAAGCTATCGTCAAAACGGAACAAATCCATACAACCCTTAAGGCAAAGGGCTGGAGCTGTTCGATTGGCGTGGTAGAAATAACGCCGGAAATGAGTACCTTTGATAAATTATTCCGCAAGGGCGATAAAGCCTTGTACTTCGTAAAACGTAATGGCAAAGGCGGCACTCATTTTTTCTCCAATGAATTAGAATAATAATTTTATGCAACAAAAAGCGGTTGCGCGAATATGATTTTGCGTAACCGCTTTTTTATTTTATAAAAAAGTTTTTTAGGGTAATCGCCCGTTGATTAAGTCATCCAGTGTGATACTATAAAAGAAATGATGGATAAGAGTGTTGTATTTTTCCCATAATGGCAGTGTCATGCAATTGCTTTTTCTGGAACAGATTTCTGCGTCTGGTTTGAGACAGCTAACCGGGGCGAGCGATCCTTCGGTCAATTCGATAATTTCTCCTATAGGGTATTCTTCCGGTGAACGGGTAAGTCGATAGCCGCCCCCTTTTCCGCGGACTCCTTTTAAAATATTCCCAGCTACAAGCATTTTTAAAATAATTTCCAGATATTTTTCAGAGATTTCCTGACGCGTGGCGATTTCTTTTAGGGGAACAAAGTGATTCCCTTGATTTTGGGCAAGGTCAACCAGTACTCTAAGGGCATAGCGTGCTTTTGTTGAAATCATAAAAGTATTCCTCCAACCATTTTCTTGATTATATCGTTAAAATGAAAAATAGTAAAGTTCCAGAAAAAATTATAAACCTATTGACAAGGTAGGTAAATAGGTGTAGGATACGGATAATCACTTTTAGAAAAGAGAAAAATACTTTATCAATAAGAAAGAAGGAAATCAAATGGCGCATTATTATCAAGGAACATTAGGATTAATCGGCAATACGCCGTTGGTAGAGGTTGTAAATATTGAGAAAGAATTTGGATTAAAAGCAACAGTTTTGCTAAAACTGGAATATTTTAATCCTGCTGGAAGCGTTAAAGATAGAATTGCCAAAGCAATGATTGAAGACGGAGAAAGACAAGGGTTGTTAAAGGAAAATTCTGTTATCATCGAGCCAACGTCAGGAAATACCGGCATTGGCTTAGCCGCTATTGCGGCGGCAAAAGGCTATCGCATTATTCTCACAATGCCGGAAACCATGAGCGTAGAGCGGCGGAATATTTTAAAAGCATATGGGGCGGAGCTGGTGTTAACTGAAGGTGCAAAAGGTATGAAGGGTGCGATTGCTAAAGCGGAAGAGTTAGCAAGGGAGATTCCTGATAGTTTTATTCCCAGTCAGTTTGTTAACCCTGCCAATCCTGCCGTTCATAAAGCGGAGACAGGACCTGAAATCTGGCGGGATACAGATGGAAAAGTGGATATTTTCATTGCAGGTGTTGGCACTGGCGGCACAATTACTGGTGTGGGGGAATATCTCAAGGCGCAAAACCCTAATATTAAAATTGTTGCGCTAGAACCGGCGGATTCTCCTGTATTATCAGAAGGAAAGGCTGGGGCTCATAAGATTCAGGGGATTGGCGCAGGCTTTGTTCCCGGCGTACTGAATACGTCTATTTATGACGAGATATTCAAGGCAACAAACGACGATGCTTTCGCAACCGCAAAACTCTTGGCAAGAAAAGAAGGCATATTGGTGGGGATTTCTTCCGGGGCGGCGCTCCATGGTGCGATAACACTAGCACAGCGTCCGGAGAATGAAGGAAAAGTAATCGTTGCCTTATTGCCGGATAGTGGAGACCGGTATTATTCTACACCGTTGTTTACCGAATAAATGGAAAGATAGGTTGAGGTTTTTTTTCAATACGGTTAAAATAGTGATAAACAGTGGCAAATTGAGAAAAAAATAAGGAATTGAAATAAGATGAAGAAAAAAGTATTGGTGGCGGTTAGCGGCGGTGTGGATTCCGCTGTGACCATGGGATTGTTACAAGAGCAAGGCTATGACGCAGTAGGCGTTACCATGATAGCCGACAGCGACGTTCCTGCAAAGGAAGGTGCGGCTCTAAGCGCTGCTATGGGCTGGGAACATCATGTGATTGACGTACGAGACCAATTTCAAGCTCATGTAAAAAATTATTTTTTACGTCAATATGAACAGGGTTTTACACCCAATCCCTGTATTGCTTGTAACAAATATATTAAATTCGGCATTTTGTTTGATTATATGAAGGAAGTAGATGCAGATTACTTTGCCACAGGGCATTATGCTCGCGTTGGTTATGATGAGAAATACAGTCGTTACGTGTTGCAAAAAGCGTCATATCATCTCAAAGACCAATCCTATGTGCTGTTTAATCTGTCTCAGGAGGTGTTATCTCATTTATTGCTGCCGTTAGGTGATTATAAAAAAGAAGAAATTCGCGAGATGGCGCGGAGCATGGGGATTCCTGTCGCAGAGAAAAAAGAGAGCCAGGATATTTGTTTTATTCCTGACGGTGATTATCGCGCTTACCTTACCCGGGCAGGCGCTGTGTTTCAACCGGGAGATTTTATCACGCCTGACGGCGAAGTTATCGGCAAACACAGAGGAGTTGCTTCTTATACCATCGGACAGCGGCGCGGGTTAGGATTAGCGCTGGGGTATCCCGCTTTTGTGGTGAATATTGACCCGGAGAAAAATCAGGTCGTGGTGGGCACGGAGGGCGACCTGTATCAAAAGGAATGTTTGGTTGATCAGGTAAATTGGGTGGCAATTCCTGCTCTTAGCGAGCCTATGGCAGTAGAAGTGAAAATTCGCTATAAAAGCGCGCCGGCAAAAGCGGTAATCAGTAGAGATGGGAATCTGGTTCGTGTGACTTTTGCAGAGCCGCAAGCCGGCATTACTCCCGGACAAGCAGGTGTTTTTTATCAGGGGAATATTGTTATTGGTGGCGGTGTGATAACAAAAAAATAAAATAAAAATCAGTAAAAAAATAACAGAAAAAACGCTTTGTAAAAAAGCGTTTTTTTTCTGTTTTGGGGCAATAATAAGGTTAGTCTTGATAAGGAGGAAGATAAGGTTGAAAGGCAGAGAAATCAAGGGTTTGTGGGTTTTTGTACCGAAAAACAAAGCAGGCAATCTGTCTCAAAACAACAGCATAAAAAACGAGGGAGAAACCGGCGGTGAGCATAATTCCTTCTCTTTAAAATGTTTAGGACGCATTGAAGATATGGTTTTTAATTGCTTTGGGGATATCGAAGGTTTTTTGGTGGCAACCAATGGCATTTGGAAGAGCGTGCGTTTTTTGCCTGTCACGGAAATAGCACGTATGGATGAAGATTTTTTTTGTGTGAAAGATGGGCAATCCTTGGCAAAAATCAAAAAGGATATGCTTTCTCGTGGCTGTAAAAATTGGATAGGCGCCAAAGTGTTTACGGCGGAAGGTGAGGATTTTGGAACGGTAACGGACGTCATCTTATCGCCTACTTGTTCCAGTCTTACGGGATTAGAGATTTCTCAGGGTTTTATGGCGGACTTGGAGTCCGGCAGAAAATTTTTACCATGGCGGGAAATCGTTACGGTGGAAGAACAAATTGTCCTAACCAATAAAGAGGAGGGGCAGAATCAATAGTCTTTTTCTTTTTCGTTTAAAACTTTCATTATCGGGACAATCTAAACAGGGAGGTGAGCATAATGAACAATTATAAATGGATGATGTTAGGCGGGACAATCGGTATGGCTGTGGCAAGTATGGGGATGCGAATGAACAAAGCAAAAAAGACAACTAAGAAATTAGCAAGACAAGCTACCCGTACCATGGAAGATGCCGGAGAAATGATTAGTGATATTGGGCAAAAGGTAAAAGCCCATTTTTAGTTTTCAAGTTGTTTTTTTAGGGATGAAGTAAAAAATTTAGGCGAAGCAAATCTTTCAGAAAATCTGCTGTTTTCTTTCGATATTGGGGAACATATGTCGTAGATTACAGCAGATTTTTTTGACAAATAACAGGAAAGGAGGCAGATAAGAATGGTACAAAAGAGAAAATTTCTCTTGTATAGCGGAACAATCATTGGGTTTCTCGTTCTGCTGTGGCTGGTTATTGACTTGCGCCGTGTGTTACAGCCGGTGTTTTGGGGCGTTTGTCTTGCTTATCTGATTTATCCTCCGGTGATGTTTTTAACCAAGAAAAGAATACCGTTGCCTTTAAGTATTTTACTGATTTATTTGGTGATTGGCGCTATCGCAGGTGGCAGCGTGATTTGGGCAATACCTTTGTTGTTGGAGGAATTGGATTCTTTTTTAGCATTGATTCCCCAATATATCCTGACGGGGAAGGCATTGTGGCAAGAGCTTTTTGACGTTTTGCCTGTGGGACTTTTTCCGCAAAGTATTCAAGAGGTCTTCGAGCAATTCCACAGCAATGTGGAACAAGCCTTAATAACTGGCGTTAATAAAACGGTGGAAAAACTTCTGGCGCTGGTAAGCAATTTATTTTCGGCGGCGCTTGCGCCTATTTTTGCCTATTATTTCATAAAAGACCGAGAGAGCATGGGGAAAAAACTTTGTTCTTATTTACCTCCCAAGTGGCGACAAAAAAGTTTAACCCTTTGTAAAGAAGTCAATCTTTTGTTGCGGCAATTTTTACAAGGCTACTTAACCGTATCTCTTCTGGTTGGCGTCTTATCGGTAATCGGTTATTCCTTGGTAGGTATGCCTTATGCCTTTGCTTTAGGCGTGCTTGCCGGGATTTTGGATTTAATCCCTTATTTTGGTCCATTTATTGCGGCTGTGCCGGCAGGACTTCTTGCTCTTATGGAAGGAAAGAAGATGTTCTTTTCTGTTCTCTTGGTTTGTCTTGCCGTGCAGCAAATCGAGAATTTAGCTTCGCCTAAAATTATTGGCGAGAAAATCGGTCTGCATCCTGTCTTCATTCTTGTTGCCGTTTTAATCGGCGGCTATTGGTTTGGCGTGTCCGGTATGATATTGGCGGTGCCTGCCTTTGCTGTCATCAGTAAGGTATTTTCTATTCTCTATGGAGAAAAGGTTGCTTATGAAAACTATTTGCCTGAAAAAGAAAAATTGTGATATAATCTCTTCGTTTATGAGTGTTAAAGGGTGATTAAATAAGACAAAAGGGAATAGATGATGAAGGGGTTTATAAAAAAACAATTTTATGATAGATACAGATTTGGTTTAATTTTGTTAATTGGTTGTGTGATATTTTTTCTGCAAGCGCCTGTTTATGGACTAGAAATCAGCGCCAAGGGCGCAGTGCTGATTGATGCGGAAACGGGGCGAATTCTCTGGGAGCAAAACTGTCATGAGCATTTGCCGCCTGCTAGCACCACTAAAGTGTTGACGGCGCTGCTTGCTTTGGAGCATGGTAATTTGACGGATATTTATACTGTACCGGACGATTTTATCAATGACGGAGAGGCCAGTATTTGGCTGGAACCGGGAGAACAGCAGTCCTTGGAAAATCTTATGTATTCCATGTTGTTGCGGTCTGCTAATGACGCCGCTCAAATTATTGCTATCGGCATTGCAGGGAATCAGGAAACATTCGTGAAAATGATGAATGACAAGGTGGCAGAGTTGGGACTTACGGATAGTCATTTTGTCACGCCAAACGGTCTGCATCATGACAACCATTATACCAGCGCCTATGACTTGGCGATGATAACCAGAGAAGCGGTGACCTATCCGTTGTTTAATCAGATTATTGTGACGAATCGTTGGCAGTTGCCTTGGGCGGATAATGATTACGACAGAGTTGTATATAACCGTAACCAACTTTTGGATATATATGAGTATGCTGACGGTGTGAAAAATGGCTATACAAAAGAGGCGGGAAATTGCTTGGTCAGCTCTGCTACCAAGGACGGTATGCGCCTCATTGCGGTGGTGTTAAATTGCAGCAATATGTATGAGGAGAGCAAAAGCCTTTTTGAATATGGTTTTGCTACATATGAACGGCATGATGTTGCTATGGCAAAGGCAGAGTACGGTATGATTCCCGTAACCAAGGGGAAGCAAAAAGAAATCTCTGTGCTGATTGGAGAAGACGCTTATTTGCCGATAGTCAAGGGAAAGACCCCTGATATTGTTACCTCTGTAGAGTTGCCGAAGACATTGACTGCTCCGGTGAAAAAAGGCGATATTATCGGCGTCATTACTTATGAAAATAAAACAGATGGTGCAAAGGTAACGGTGCCGCTTCTTGCAGGAGAAAATGTTTTGCGGCATACTTTTTGGGGCAATATGAAAGAAATGCTTTTGCGCATATTAAGATTTGTATAAAACAGACAGTTTACGCTGTCTGTTTTTTTTAGCAAGCATATTTTGGGATATCTTTGCGTAAATACCAGAAGAACGGTTTTGCGGGCAGGTGATAAGGGGTGGCGTTGAATTTTATTTGGCTGGCAATGATTGTCCTAGGCGTTTGTTATGCGGGATTTACCGGGCAGATTGATTTGATTTCTCCGGCAGCATTTGCGGCTGCAGAGCAAAGCGTTGGCATTCTTCTGGAGATGGCAGGGATTCTCGGTCTTTGGTTGGGGTTGTTAAATCTGGCGGAAAAGTCGGGCTTTGTTGATATGCTTGCCAAAGTCCTTTATCCCATTGCTGCTTTTCTTTTTCCTGATATTCCACGGAAAGACCCTGCTATGGGTGCCATTGTCATGAATATGTCGGCAAACCTTTTGGGGCTGGGCAATGCCGCCACGCCTTTTGGTATCAAAGCCATGGAGGAAATGGCAAGACTGAACGGACATTCTCCTGTTGCCAGCAATAGCATGATTACTTTTTTGGTGTTAAACACTTCTTCTGTTACACTGATTCCCGCCACAGTCATTGGGCTTCGGACCAAGGCTGGCGCGCTCAATGCGGTGGATATTGTGCTGCCTACCTTTTTGGCAACGGTTATTGGCTGTACGGCAGGGCTTTTGGCTGAGCGAATTTTACGAAAATGGTTTTCATAGCAGTGATATCGGACAGGTGGGAGGCGTAGTGATGGCAGCATTATACGGCATCTCTCAGTGGATGATTCCATTGATTCTGGTGGTGATACCTCTTTGGGCGTGGTTCAAACAGGTATCTGTTTATGATTGCTTTGTAGAAGGGGCAGCAGAAGGTGTAAAAACTGCTATCCGCATTTTTCCTTATATTCTGGGTATGTTGGTTGCTATTGGTATTTTTCGCGGTTCGGGGGCATTGGCAGCCTTGACAGATTTGGTCTCTCCTGTTCTCGGTAAAATAGGTTTTCCTGCCGAGGTGTTACCACTGGCGGTCATTCGCCCTTTGTCGGGCAGCGGCGCCTTGGGTGTGACGGCAGAGCTTATCAACGCCTATGGTCCTGATTCCTTTATCGGGCATTTGGCATCTGTCATGCAAGGAAGTACAGATACTACGTTTTACATTCTGGCAGTGTATTTCGGTGCGGTAGGGATAAAAAAATATCGCCATGCCCTATGGGTAGGGCTGACGGCCGATTGCGTTGGCTTCTTGACGGCTATTTTTATCTGTCATCTTTTTTTCCCGCTCTCTTAAGGCAGATGAGATTTGATAAAATTCAATAATCTTGTTATACTGTAATATAAGATAATTTGACGAAGCAACGGTAAGGAACGAAACATGGCGGAAGAAAACAATTTGATGCGATTGCAGAAATATTTAGCCTTAGCGGGCGTGGCGTCCAGACGGCGTTGTGAAGAACTGATAGCGGCGGGTCGAGTAGCGGTGAACGGTATGGCAGTGACGGCGTTGGGTACGAAAGTCGACGTACAAAATGATGAAGTTCTTCTGGACGGAAAATTGGTTTCTTTGCAGCAGGAAAAACGCTATCTTCTTTTGTACAAGCCTATCGGTTATCTTTCCAGCGTATCTGACGATAGAGGAAGAAAGACAGTGCTGGATTTGGTCAGGGACGTGCCGGAACGATTGTACCCGGTGGGGCGGCTGGACTATGACACGGAAGGACTGCTCCTGTTAACCAACGACGGCGAATTGACTAATTTTTTAATTCACCCCCGCCATGAAATAGCAAAAACATATGAGGCGACGGTAAAAGGAAAACCCACGGCTGAGGAATTAAAACGGTTGGAGAGTGGGGTTCTTTTAGAAGACGGCATGACCGCTCCTGCAAAAGCGCGGCTGGTCAGGACTATGGGCAAAAACGTCCTGGTAAGGCTTACCATTCACGAGGGGCGTAACCGTCAGGTGCGGAGAATGTTGGCGGCGGTAGGTTATCCTGTGTTGGCGTTAAAACGTACTCAAATCGGCGGACTTACCCTGGGGGATTTGCAGGCGGGACAGTGGCGTTTTTTAACGCCCCAAGAGGTAGCGGCGTTACAGCCCAAGGTGAAGAAAAAGAAAATACAAACGAAAACGGAGACAGACAATGGGGAAAACTGAAAAGCAAAGAGAAGTTCTGGTCATTGGCGGCGGCGCGGCGGGCATCTTTGCCGCCATTGCCGCAGCAGAGGCAGGAGCGTCTGTTACGGTTTGGGAGAAAAATAATCGGCTGGGCAAGAAAATGATGATTACCGGCAAAGGTCGCTGCAATGTTACCAATGCGGGAACCGTTCAAGATATCATCAAAAATATGACGGGCAACGGCAAGTTTCTTTACAGCGCCTTAAATCAATGGGACAACGAAGCGGTCATGGCATATTTTGAGGAAATTGGCGTGCCGTTAAAGGTAGAGCGGGGACGGCGCGTATTTCCTGTCTCCGATAAAGCGACCGACGTGGTAGAGGCTCTGGAGCGAGAGCTGAAACGGCTCAAGGTGAAAATCTGCTATGAACGGAGCGCAAAGGAGCTGCTCACCGAGAACGGCGCGCTAGTGGGCGTCAAAGACCAAAAAGGACAGCTGTTTCCTTGCCAATGCGTTGTTTTAGCAACAGGCGGTAATACTTATCCTGCTACCGGTTCTACGGGAGACGGTTATGCTATGGCAGAAAGGGCGGGGCATACGGTGACGGAACTATTGCCCTCTCTTGTGCCGCTGGAAACCAAAGAAAATTGGGTGGCGGAGTGCGCCGGGTTGTCTCTGAAAAATGGGTTGTTGACCGTCTATCAAAATGGCAGGAAAATCGACCAAGGTTTTGGGGAAATGCTCTTTACCCATTGGGGCATTTCCGGTCCGGTGGTTCTCTCTTTGAGCCGTTCTGTTTGTAAATGCTTACGGCAACAGCCAGAGGCGGCAGTGACGGTGGAAATTAACTTAAAACCCGCCCTGGATAAAGAACAGCTGGATAAGCGAGTGGTACGGGACTTTAGTAAGTTTAGCCGCAAGAATTTTTCTAACGCGCTCAATGAATTGCTGCCCCAATCTTTGATTCCCATTATCATCAAATTAAGCGGCATTGAACCGACGAGGGAGACCAATTCTGTCCGCAAAGAAGAGCGGGAACGTTTAGTTGATTTGCTGCAACATTTAACACTGACGGTATCGGGCGTTCGTCCTATCACAGAGGCCATTGTGACGGCAGGCGGCGTTAGCGTAAAAGAGGTCAATCCCAAAACCATGGCGTCTAAAGTGGTGGATGGTTTATTCCTTGCCGGAGAGGTGTTGGACATCGACGGTTATACCGGCGGATATAATTTGCAGGCGGCGTTTTCTACGGGGCATTGCGCGGGAGCGGCTGCCGCTGCATACTTAGAGGAAAATTAGCGCAAACTAAGGAAAAACTTAGAGGCGCGGTAAATGAAACATTTGAAATATTTTTTCAAGAGAAAAGAGCGGAAGCAACAAGAGCAGTCTTTGACCCTGTATCTGACGGAAGAGACAGCGGATGAATTTGTGGCTGAGGATCGTTCTGCCAACTATGGCAAACGGTTGCAATATAGCAGCAATGTTTTGGCGGCAGGGATTTGTTTTTTGCTGGCAGGCATGTGTTATTTACAGTGGCAAACGCCGCCTCAGGTATTGCAATATGACGAGAACCCGACCCAACAAATGTTGGAGCAGCCCCTAGCGGTAGATGTGCAAAACGACGGTTTGTTTGCTAGTATGACCATAGCCGTTTGCGATTATGACAGCTTGGAAGAGGCTTATTTGTTGGTCAACGGAGAGGTAGCCGGGCATTTTAGCGGCAAACAATTGGTAGTGCGGGTTTATCCCGGCGACGTGTTGGAAATCGACACCACCGCATATTTATCCCCTTGCCGTTTTCAAGTGGTGAAGAAGTCTTCTCATATTCGGGAGGAGACCATAGAGACCATGGTAACCACGGCGCAGGGCTATGGCTGGATTGGAAAAATCTCGTTTAAATAAAGATATAAATGCGTATTTGGAAGTTTACGGCAGAAAGGAAGGTTACGCTTATGTTAAACAGTAAGAAAGTAGCGGCGGCGGCATTAGAAATCGCTATGACGGAAACCAGAGAAGAGGAAAAGCAATGCCAGGAACGGTTTGCTGCCCAAGGGGTGCGAGCTGTTGCGGTAGATTACGGCGGCGAAGGGATTCATTCTGTTTCTAAAATCATTGAACGTGCAGTGGTTGCCGCGAAAAGGGAAGGCGTTATTGCTGATGTTCATGCGGAGCAGGGAGCGGTAGCGGGTGCTACTCATGAAGCGGTTTCTCAAATCATGCTGAAGATTATCGGTCTGAACATTGGCGGGAAAATCGGTATTGCCCGCTCTGACGACCATATCAGCGTAGCGGTCTTCTTTGGTGTGGGTATGCTGCACTTAGACGAAATTGCTGTTGCAGCAGCCCACCGCGCTGTCCATAACTAAGCTGCAAGAAAGAGGATGACCATGAAACATATCATTGCCATAGACGGACCGGCGGCTGCCGGTAAAAGCACTGTTGCCAAAAAACTGGCGGCGGATTTGGGGTATACCTATATTGATACAGGGGCGATGTATCGGGCGGTAGCGTTAGCCTGTCTGGATAGGGGGATTCCTCTTGCAGATGAGAAATGTTGCGGTGAAATTGCCGCAAGTTGTCATATTGCCTTAAAGCCTGTGGCGGAAGGTTGCTTGGTGATGCTGGACGGTGAAGATGTAACAGAAAAGATTCGCATACCGCTTATAGCCCAGGGCGCCTCAAAGGTGTCTGCCATTCCCGCCGTACGGCAGGCATTGGTAGCAAAGCAGCGACAAATGGCAGAGGACTGCAATGTAGTTGTGGAGGGGCGTGATATCGGTACGATAGTGTTCCCGGAGGCTGATTGCAAAATTTTTCTTAGTGCATCTTTAGAAAAACGGGCAGCGCGACGTTATGAGGAATTCAAGAAGAAGGGGAATGATATTCCTCTTGCCGATGTAACGGCGGAAATGGCGGAGCGGGATGAACGGGACAGCTGTCGGGACCATTCTCCCTTAAAACAGGCAGAAGACGCTGTCTATCTGGACAGCTCAAATTTAACCTTAGCGCAAGTAGTGGCGTTTGTAAAAAAACAGATGACAGGAGAAAAATAAATGTTTACATATCGTTTTTTTGCCGTGGTATTTCGGTTTATTCTTTTCCTCTGCGGCACGAAAATCACCGGAAGGGAAAATGTGCCTATGGATGGACCGGTGGTGCTTATCGGTAATCATAAGACCAATGCGGACCCTATTTTGTTGGGAGTAGCATCGCCCCGTCCTGTAAACTTTATTGCCAAGGCAGAATTATTTAAAAATCCCATTGTAAGTTGGTTTTTGAAAGTGTTGGGCGGCATTCCTATTCATCGGGGCGAACAAGACGTGGCTGCCATGCGGGAGTCTTTACGGGTCTTAAAAAATCAGGGAGCCTTAGGACTTTTCCCCGAAGGTACAAGGATTCCGCAGCAGCATTGCTTAGGGGAGTTTAAAAACGGCGCGGTGATGATTGCTTTGCGGGGCGGCGCGACCATTGTACCCGTGGCAATTCAAAACTCTCATCATTTTTGCTCGTTCTTTCATAGGGATGTCTCTGTACAGATTGGTAAGCCCCTTCAATTGCCGACGGTAAAATCTATGCCTGTTGAAGAATTGGATAAGATTTCTTTATCATTGCGACGGGAGATTTGCCAAATGTTGGGAATGGATGATTGTCTATATCCAGGAAACGTGAGTATTGTAGCAATGCAGCAGGAAGAACAGCGGTAATTCATCGAGAAAACAGGAAAAATCTTAAATTTTTCTGAAAATAGTGGTTGTTTCTTGCTATCAGATAGTGGTACAATATATTGTATTCTTTTTTATGGATGTGATTTTTTGCCTATTTTCCGTGCCAATCACGCCGGCTTTTGTTTCGGTGTGAAACGAGCTATCGGGCTTGCCGTTAATCGCAAAGACAGTCAGCCTATTTATGCTGTCGGACCTTTAATCCATAACAGTCGGGAAATGAAGCGACTGGAGCAGCACGGCGTTATCCAAGTGAAAACATTGGAAGATGTGCCGGAAGGCAGTTCGGTTTTGATTCGCTCCCATGGTGTTGGTCCTGATTTCTTAAAACAAGCGGGAGACAGGGGTATCTGTGTGATAGACGCTACTTGTCCTTTTGTGAAAAAAAATCAGCAGCTGGCAACAGAGCTTTCTCAAGCAGGAAAGCAAGTGGTTATTTTCGGCGATGAAACGCATCCGGAAGTCCAGGGTATTCTTGCCTGGACAGAACACGCCGCTTGGGTGGTAAAAGACGCCGCGGCGGTAAAAGAATTACCCAAAACCTTGTCACCTGTAGTATTTATGTCGCAAACCACGCAGCAAAAACAGGAATTCCTGGAAGTAGCTGCGGTGATGAAAGAAAAATACGGTGATGTGCAGGTGGTAGATACCATTTGTGCTGCTACCAATTTGCGGCAGCAGGGCGTACGGGATTTGGCGGGACAAGTGTCTCTAATCTTGGTAGTAGGTGGAAAGGATAGCGCTAACACTAAAAATTTAGCAATGATTGCCGCAGAAATCGGTGTGGACGCATATCTTATTGAAAGTGCAGTGGAGATTACTCCTGATATGATAAAGGGTCATAGCAGGGTAGGCGTTGCTGCCGGCGCATCTACTCCCTTGTGGATTATAGAGGAAATTGAGGAGGTATTGTTGAAGATGTTGGACATGGAAAATCAAGTAGAAGGTACACAAGCAGATTGCGAATTTGGCGCAGACCCTTATGGTGAAGGGTTAAAAGAAGTACACAGAGGCTCTCGGGTAAAAGGGGTTGTTGTACAAGTAAGCGACAATGAAGTATTGGTAGACATCGGTAGAAAATCCGAAGGTGTTTTACCATACACTGAAATTTCTGATAGTGAAGCCAGCGATATTCGCAAACATTTTGCTGTTGGTGATGAAATAGAAGTTTTGGTAATCCGCAA
>CATIYQ010000101.1 GCA_949739465.1 uncultured Peptococcaceae bacterium
CCCATAGTTATAAAACCTCCTTACGTTTCAATGTTTCTACAATTTTTTTTGCCTGTTCTTCCGTATAGGCAGTTTTCCCGGCTGTTTTTAACGCCGCAACGATTAAATCAACGCCGGTTTGCCATCGCTTTGCCATATGCTCCGTGGCAAATTCTTCTATTGTATAAGTTGCCGCCGTTTGTTTGGTCATAGTTGTCATAGTTGTTTCACCTCATCTTCATTGAGCATGATATGATTGAGCATGCCGTAATCAGCGCCGCTTTCTTCCCGGGGAATCACTCCATAACGGAAGGTCGCCGTGATTTGACACCATTCCCGCCCCGGTTTCAAATGAATTTGTTGCAAGAGTCCCGGCGTACCGTCTGAGAGCAAGACTTCACCGCTGAGCGTTAAGTCCGCCAGCAATCGCTCTCCGATAGCCGCACCTTCGCCCTCATTAGTGGCAAGATAACCGATTAGTTCACCTTCTACCCAGGAATAGCCGTAACTTTGTTTTTTCAGGGCGGAGATTGGCATTTGCTGCCAGGAGATGAGTCCCTGTCCCGATTGGAGCCGTAACGCTTTGGGCAAGTCGTCCCTGCCCGCTACCAATAAGTTTTGGCAGTGTTCCTTTATCCAGTCGTTGGCAGCAGTTACCAGAGAAGTTTCTCCCTGGTCCAACCAAATGCCCTGGAGAGAAAAGGTCAGCGTCACACCAAGCCCGGTCGGCTCCCGTCCGGCGCGGTTAGATGAAAACAAACTTTTCCCGGAAATATCTTTGTGCAGATAATCTTTCTGCCAGGAGAGATAAGAAATTTCCCTTCCCGCCGTGATGATTAACCCATGAAGCTGCTGAATAACCAGGGGTGCAATATGCTCCGGTAAAAAACCGCCTTCGTCCAAGCACCAGATATTTACCTTAAGTACGCCCCTTGTGATACCAAAAGGAGAATTCTCCTTATCGATTAAATAATCAATGCGGGGGAATTGCTCTTCCCCCCAGTTTTTTAATAAATCAGAGGGCGCGTTTTGAAAAAATACCGCCGGCTTTTCCCCAAAGGAGGCCAATATTTCTTGCAATTCTTTGTTTTCACAAAGTTGATCATAGATGATTCTTTCCAGTTGCTTATACAGAAGTCATCACCTCCCTGGTGGAACCATACCGTTCTTCGCAATAGATGCGGTTGGCAATTCCTAATTCACCGGGATTTTCTACCGCCTGGACATAGAACTTCCGCATACCGCTTAAACCGTCTCCTGTTAGAAGTACGTCGCCGGGAAGCACCATGGTTTTCCCCCAAACGATGATAACGTGGCTAGTCGTATGCTGCACCGCGCTGCGGCGACCGTTTTCCTTTTGTCCGAAACGGTCATATTCCTTTTGCGTAATGCTGGCAAGACTTCCCCAAAATTTTCCTTGGTAGATGTTTTCGTTGTAGGCAACCCTGCCTTTTTCATCAGCAGCAGCCTGTTTACGATAGCAGGAGAATTGTTTCCGCTCCTTTCCAGGGCGGTAAAAAATATGTTGCATGGTTGTTCCTCCTCTATTTACATCTGTGGTTACCCAGCATACCGTTGTAGAAGTAATGCCCGCCGTCCGCCGCACCGCCACCGTTGTGCAAGGAAGCTACCGCTCCGACAGAAGTTCCCTGAAAGGCTTTTTTTTGTTCTTCATAGAGCTTGCGCCAGTGTTCAAACCGTTTGGATAAGTCTACCGACATGCCGCCGATTTCAAAATCCGATTCGTAGGATAACCGCATGAAGATAGCTTCTAGACATTTGAATTTTGCCAATGCCCAGCTGCCTCGTTGGTTATTAAAATATAAGTTGATAAGCCCTTGATATTCTTCATCACAGAGGGCGGCAGTGTTTTCCTCCCCTTCCACTTGGGTGTCGCCTAATTCCAACCGCATACGGTCCACCGAGAATTCCTCTATATTTTCAGGATTATACTGATATGTTTTGGTCATAGCTATCACCTACTTGCGCTTTTAATATCGTTTGAACGAGTTTGGGCTTGCCCCATCGCTTATTAGGAGCTTCCCCAGTTATCCGATGAAATTCTTGTTGCAGTTGCTCTTTTTCCCTTAGCATGAGACGAGCAGCCGCGCATTGGATTTCCCGTTCAATGTCCCGCTGATTAATAGGTCGAATCAACCCCCAAGCAATGAGCTTGTCTACCATATCAATGAGAATAACTCGACCGGAGATAAACTCTCCGGTCAAATATTCTCTGTCAAAACGACAAGGCTGTAATGCTTGATAAAGCATAGCGCGCCCCCTTATTCAGCAGATTTCACAGTGGTTGCGCCAACACAGTCAGTCAGATAAACGCCTAAATCATCACCGGTCTTTTTCATGTCATAAGCGATTAACCCTTCAATAAATTCACTGTGAGTGCCAGGTTCCCCATCAAATTGAGAAACCGCCATAAATTGGTTAGCCCCTAACATATCCCAAGCGAAGGTGTAGCCGGCAGACGGCTCATCAATGGCAGGATTGTTGCTGGCATAAACCAGGAGCGCGCCTTTGGGGTCACAGATGTATTCCATTTCCGGTTCTTGACCTACTCCTGCTTTGTTGTAAGTGCTGGCCATCACCACCACTTGTTCTAAGCCGAATAATTCTGCAAGGACTTGTTCGGTTACACGAGACGGACGAGCAGAGCCGCCATGATATTTGATACGTTCCAAAATATCCTTGTTATTTTTCAAGGCGTTAAAAGTATCAATACCTAATGCCAGTTTGTTCGGTTTACGGCAACCATTCTTTCTCATATCTGTGATTAAGCTGTCAAAGAAAGCAATGGGAGAGCTGTTTTCAGAGTCAAATTGATAGAATTGCTTGCCGCCGGCAGAGCCGGAGCTAATACCGTTGTATTGGTTGGTCCAGACGCCAGATTTGAAGAATTTATCGGCAAAGTTTAAGTCGAGGTGGATTTTCATTTTTTCTACCACGGCTCTTACCTTGGATTGTCTGGGGTCAGCCATACCGGGTACACCGGAGCGTTCATAGTTTAGCTGAGAGATTTGGTCAATACCGACGATAACTTGGTCTACCTGACAGTTATATAATTCATCAGTTTGACCAAGGACAGCAGGAGCAACTCTGCCAAAGACAGGTTTTCTTTGCACATCGTCCCGGGCCAAGTCTCCTTTGGAAAATTTGTAGTAATAGCTGCTGGCAAGCGCTACCGGCACCACCGGGAAGATTTTATCAGCAACAAAATCTTCATCAGATTGGAAGGATGCAATTGCCATGTTGGTTAAGTAAAGATTTGGTTTCCATGCGCCTTTGGCGACTTCTGTTTGGATTTGCATTGGACTGGTCATGTTTGTCATGTTTCATATCCTCCTTACGCTTGATATCCGGATTTGGTAATTTGTACGAGAATCACTTCATCAGCAGCAGCAGCGCTGGCAAGAGCGTAGCCTAAGATAAATTTACCGCTGGCAGCAGCAACAGCTTTGCCGTTAGCGTCAGACGCAATGGCAGCCCCTTTGGTGATTGCCCCACCGGTTTTTACGTAACCGATGTCCTTTACCTGGATGTCCACACCATCCCCTTGATGCACCGCCTCATCGTTGGTAGGCATGAATACACCCAGAGCGCATTCACCGGCGCCCGCTTTTACCACGCCCCCATTGGTATCAAATTTCGCAATAAAAAAGGCAGGTTCCGTCATTGCCGCGCCTGCCTTCTCAGAAATAATTGCACTGGGATTTACACTTGTAGAGATATAAGTCATTGTTGTTTCTCCTTTCAAAAATATCATTTTACCTGTTATAGATTTTCTTCATAGTCTTCCACCAGTTGCGGATAATCTTCACATGCCTTTTGGATAGCGCCTGCCCTGGTTAGGGTAGGATTTTCTTTTTGCAGACGGTCGGCCGCCTCCATGATTTTTCTCCAGCCCCCCGCACCGCTGTCCTTTTCTCCCCGCTTACCGATTTCAGAGAAAACGCCGCTTTTTTCAATGAGCAGCTTTTCCTCATCTAAAGCGTCCAGAAAGGCTTGATAGCCATGGGGCGTGCGTTCCGCTAATTCCAGCAAGGTGTCGCATAAATTGTCGGCAGATTTGCCTAAGATGGCATATTCCTTGGCAATCGCCATAGTCTTTGCCCGTTGCAGCTGTTTTTCCACTTGGATCAGTTCCGCTTTGGCTTTTGCCACTTGAGCCGTTTCTTTGGGCTTTTGTCCGTATTTTTCTGCCAGCTCCGCTAAGAATCGTTTTTCTCTTGCTGTCAGTTTTGCCGTGTCCAGAGAGATTGGCTCTTCCGTTCTTTTCTGCTGTTCTTTTTCAGCGGACTGTGTTTCTGTCCCTTCTTCTTGTTTTACCTCGTCGACAGGGTTTTCTTTTTCCGCCAAATAATCCGCTACCATTGACGCTAACCGTTGCATGAGTCGGTCCAAAAGGGTGTTTTTTTCAGAAGTTTTTTCCCCTTGCCCGTCCTTACTTTTGTAGAGCTTGATGTGGGCGTCAGGGTTCGCGCCTTGTTCTACCAGGTCTACACTGGTGATTTTGAGGTTCTTCAGCTTGGTTGCCATTGTCTCACCTCCTTTCCCCTGGATTTATATGGTCTGTTTGAGTACCCCTAAGCCTAGTGTTGTTCCTCCACCGCTTCGCGGCAGGCTTCCCCTTCGATGCTAAACATGGTGTATTCGCCTTGTTTGATTTTCTGCCATACCGCCTCGTCTAAGATTTGAAAGCCAATCCACCAGCCCTCCGGGATAATGCCCACAGGCAACCCTAATCCCGCCATTTTCTCTTTGGTAAAGACCATGCTTTCTATCATGACGGCAACATTTCCACGACAGTGCCGTTCGCCGCCTTGCCGAGAGTGAAGGACGAATTCATAGGCAGCCTGCTCCAATTCAGCAGTGTCTACCATATCTTCTTGCCAGTCGCAAATAGTTTCACCATTGGCCCTTACCGCCACATTAGCCCAGCCGAAGACCTGCCGTTTTTCCTGATTGGTTTTGGCAATGACAAAAGTATTGTTTTCATTTTGTGAGACCTCCATTGACGTTCCTCCTTTCATCATTGATTAGGCTTGCGGTTTAGGAGGCAGCTCCGCTAAAGTACGCAAATGCCGTTCCAGCTGGTCATCAGGAGTAAGCATCCCCACACCGGTCATATCCTTGATAAAACCACCCAACTCGCTTAAGTTTTGCTGCTCAATGTCCCCATGGACTAATTTGGGATAGCCACTGATATTGGCAAAAGCTTTTCCATTCAGGTCGATAAGCCGCGGAATGCCTTGACTGTTAAAGACGCCGCAGATAATGTCCAAGAAAGTGCCGATTGCCGTCGCAAACAATTTGGTTTTGTCACTGGAGAGGGCGAAGCTGCCTACCGATTCATGACCGAGGAAGACGAAGTCTGCCAACACCGTCATAGCCATTCGTTGGTCATAACGGTCGATGATTGCCCCCGTATCAAATTGCCGTTTGCTCCCGCCAGAAAGCAGTTGGAAGTTCCAGCCATAGGGCAGCACAACGCCTTCCAAGGCGTCTCGTCGCACATTCTGCACCAAGGCTTGCGCATAGGCAAGAGCAGCTGCCGCATCAGGGTCTTCCCGGTTCCAGATATCTACCCCTTCCGGCGGCGTGAGGACAGGCAGTCCCGCTAAATCCCGCTCAATGCCAATCCCTTCAATTTCCTGAATCCGCCGCTTAAAATAAAAATCCCGATAGGCGTTGCGAAGAATGCTTCTGCCTTCAGGATTTCCCTTTCTGCTTTTGGTGGTAAAGTGTAATGCCTTTTCCAGCGGGATTGTTTGCTGTTTGTAATCGGGCGCTGTCATTTGGGTCATGCCCATCAGTTGATCTTGGTCATCATATTCCCAACAATAGAGGGATTCTTGAGCGCGCAACGGCAGCTTTCGCCAGCCGATTAGTCCGTCATTGTGCTTGCTGTTGAGCCTAGCGTCCCCGTTTTGCCCCATACGCCGTTTATAGACGATTTCATGATAGCTCCAACCAAAGGTTAAGAAGGAAAGAATTTCACTAATGGTGTCCGTCCAACTTTGCTCCATATCGTCTAAACAGCTTGCCACAAATTCCGCCGCCTTTTGGTCTTCCTGTTTGGAGGAATTTGGTTCCACCTGCCAGTTGACCTGACGGATGAGCATTTCCATGGCGAAGAGAATTGCGCCGATGATATCGTCATTGTCCGCCATTTCCTTGTAGGCCTCGCAGCCCTTTTTGCCCCGCAGCTCCGGCAAAAATTCCTCATAGAATAACCCACCGTATTTGTTTTGCCCGATTTTCCCCAGTTCCTTGAAATGTTTGTTGTTCCGATACATTGTTTCACCTGCCTTTATTTTTTCCAATAACTTTGTTTTCCCAGCGCAGTCAAGCTGCCCTTGGGAAAGACTGTATTTTGTTTTTCTAATTGGTTAAAAGCCCCTGCCGCCGCGTCTACCATGTCGTCGTGTTTCCCCTCCGGGAATTGCTCCATCTGGTCCAGAAATTCTTCATTCCAGGACGATGTCAATAAATCAACATTACCGCCTTGCCATTGAGCAGCGAGAGGCTCCGCCCGCGTACCTTTGCTTCCCGTTTCCCGTTCCACAACACAGGAAAATCCCGCTAAGGTTTTCAGATAGCTTTGTGCCTGTTCTACCCCGGCTTGTCCCGGGTCTTGGGGAATGCGAATGATTACCGCCCCCCTTGCCGCTTTATCAGTAACGGCAGTGTTTTTCACCAGATTGCGTACTTCAGAGGGCACACAGCGGCGATTGATGACGTCCAAAATGATGTAGTGACCGTTTTTCCGTTTTCCCATGAGAACAGATGCCGTGCAGTCAGCGTCCCTCTTTCCTTCTGCCGTGGCGGCAAAGTCCCAGGCGCGGACCAAACGGCAGATATCCGTCGGCACGGCAGTTAAAAACTGTACCTGTTGCCGATTAAAATAGCTGCCCCCGGCTGGACGAATTTTCCAGTTACCCATGAGCAACTTTTCCCGCTCTACCAGCGGCAACGCCTTGAGATTTGCCAAATACCCCGGGTCTTTCGACAGGAGAATTTGGTTATCGGTTAGAGATGCCGCGATAAAGGAAACGGTTTTGATTTCCTCTTGGGGTATCCCCTTCGCCGCTACCTCGTCCCTGGTATTCCCCCAGAGGAGCAAGTTGTCCCGCCGTGCCAGATAACGGATTTTTCCGCTCCGCTCCGGGATAGCATAACCGCTTGCAGGGTCTATCCACCAATCAATAAAATCAGCCACCCAACTGTTGCTATCCGGGTTAGTCGTTGCCCGCACATAGGGTTTGACGCCACAAAGAGAGCGATTTCTGGATAACATGTAGAAAAATTGCTCTTGAGAGAAATGAGTCAGTTCATCAAAGGCAATGAGCGCGATTTGAGAGCCCTGCCAGGACAGTAAGTCGTTACTGTTTTCCAGATGAGCAAAAGAGACCTTCATACCACTGGGAAATAGCCAATAAGGTTTGGGCGTCTTAAAAGGCTTTCCGCCAAGAAAAGGATAGATTTCCATAGACGCGTCCCATAGCCCACCGGGATTAAATATCTGGTTGGCATTTTTACGAAAGATGACGCAAGAAAATCCACCGTTATGATAGTGTCGTAAAGGTTCTAGTAGTAAAGCAAAGGTTTTTCCACCGCCGGCAGCCCCGCCGTAAATCACAATATCCGCCTCCGATGCTAAGAAATTCTCTTGAGCGCCTTTTTGCGGCTGCAATATCTGCACTATCTCACCTCCTTCCCCTTGGTTTTCTTTTTGTTAGGCGTTGTTTTCCCGCCCGTTATCAGGCAGGTAAATTTTTACACACCGTTCCTCTTCTAATTGACGTTGAGTATCCCCACTCTCTCCGCTTATCTTTTCCAGCTTAGCGGCAATTTCCAGGAGATGTACCACATTAGTTGCTGAGAGCGATGTCACGTCCATTGTCTCTAATGCCTCCATTGCCTTTTGAAACATGGTCATAGCCAGCGTTTCCCTGCAAATGGTGCGGTCCGTTTTTTTCTTACGCAGCTGCCGTTTTTTTGGTGCTGCTTCCGCCTGTTCTATGTTGTCAGCATTGGTTTTCATGTTACCGTTTCCCCCTTTGCTGTGTATTTTTTGTATCGCGCGCCCCACCCACTTGCGCTTCCCGGCGATATGCTTATCCCTCTTTGCAGTAAAAAGAAGAGCAGATAAGGACGTTTTTGCCCCTATCTACTCTCTTTCACAATGCCATATTACCACGGAAATTAGACCCTCAAAACACAATCTGTTTTTAAAATTTATTTTTTTTTCTTCCCGTCATTCTGAAGGTCAGTAACGAGGTCTCATCCTTCCTTTCTTATGGCAATTCCAAGTTTTCTGCCACCAAGCGAATAAAGTCACTGTGCCAATGTCCCGCTGTGTTGACATGACAAGGAATCCGCATTGCCGCTCCGGCTATGGTGTATTTCTTATCAAAATAGACCAGTTGAATCATCTTAAGTCGATGGTCCGCGTTTTCCGGATGGCGTTTCTTCGTTTTGTCTATGGCTTTCTTCACCGCTTCATACTTTTTTTGTTTGTTAGGCGATAGGGTTTTACAGGCAGTTGTCTCCACAGGACGACAGACCCTTCCTTTCGAAGACACCCGTTCTCCATATATACCCGTAACCCTTTGCTCTTTCAATTTTTCCAGTTCTCTGCACAACCCCGGATATTCCGCTACAATATGCTTGACATAGCTCCACCAAGGCGGTTTGTTTTCACCCATAAAATCAAGCTCCCTTCAAAATATTTTCACTATATAGGTCAGAAGGTGTTGATTTTTTAAGTATTTTTCTGTAATGTTTTTTGTAGATTTTGCAGATTTTTCTTTATTCGCTGAGAAACAGCGCTTTCCGATATTTCATAGAGCGCCGCGATTTGCCATAGTTTCCAGTTGCAAAAGAACCGTAGAAAGAGGACCTGTCTGTCCATGGGTTTTAACGCCCGTAAAGCGGCATATAATTGTTGGATATCTGTTTGCGCTAAAATATGCTCTTCCGGTTGTTTCCCCTTTGACGATTCCTTCTGCTGTAATAATCGTTCACTGACGCCCTCTATGAGTTGGATATTGGCAAGATGACGACTATCCTGCCGTCTTTCACTGCTCTGTCGACGGCGGTCTTTCTGTAAATATTGCCGTATATTTTGGTTCATTGTCGCATTTTCATATAAATCATCGAATTTTGTCGCATTCTTTTTCATAAAAAATAACCTCCGTTTCTTTTCAATCAGAAATAGAGGTTTAGGGGCGGCGCCCGAATGCGATAAAAACAACAGATAAAGAAAAAGCCTGTATCAAACAGGCTTTTTCCTAAATTAACAATCCATATAATACTATTGCATGCAAAATCACACAAAAAAAAGACTTGCTGTAAGCACAAGTTTTTTACGGCTAAATTACAGGTCCGCATTCTCGGACAACAGAAAGTAAGTCGCATGTTTCGCCTTTTCCTAAGAAAATGTGACAAATTATGTCAATATCTGGAGAATGAAGTAAGAATTTGAAGAATAATAGTATATAGCTATCATAAAATAGCCATGTGAACTTTTCCGTCGAATAATGACGATTTTTGTTAATATTTTCCACAAAAAACTGACAAGAAACAACAGAAATTGACCGAATTCTACAAATTTTGTCGACATTTTTCCAGGAAAGCCCAAAGAAAAGAGCAGGACATACCCTGAAAAAAGCGAATTTTATGGTATCGATATAAAAATCATTTGCGAGGAGTCTCCTTATGGATAGCTTTCTACTAGCGTTAAATATTGTGCTGCCTTTGTTTTGTCTCTTATTATTAGGGCTTTTTTTAAAGACACAGGGGCTAATGCCCGCCCCCTTTGTGAAACAATTAAACGCCGTTTTGTTTAAGGCGTTTTTTCCAACGATTATTTTCTACAATATTTACAATTCCGCCGATACCGTTACCTTTAATCCAAAAACGATTTTGTTTTTTATTGGCTGCATTTTGCTATCCTTTTTCTTTCTTTGCTGGTTTATCCCCCGCATTGAAGAGGAGCAGTCCTACCGCGGCGTGATGATTCAGGGCATCTTCCGCAGCAATTTTGTGTTGTTTGGGCTTCCCATCACCGCCAGCGTCTATGACAATCAATTAGGTACGACCGCCATACTCATTGCCTTTGTAGTACCACTTTTTAATGTGCTGTCCGTGGTTATTTTAGAAAGCTTCCGCGGTCAAAAACCTTCTGTAAAAAATATTATCAAAGGCGTTATCACCAACCCGTTGATTATCGGCTCTATTATTGGTATTGCCTTTCTTGCCACAGGCATAAAGCTACCATTGTTTTTAGAAAAAACTATTTCTGATGTGGCAGGCGTTACCACACCGCTGGCGTTGATTGTTTTGGGCGCGTCTTTCGATTTCAAAAGCGCCAATGCCAA
Organism: uncultured Peptococcaceae bacterium; assembly: GCA_949739465.1. Classification (GTDB taxonomy): domain Bacteria; phylum Bacillota; class Dehalobacteriia; order UBA4068; family JAAVYR01; genus JAAVYR01. The sequence continues at coordinate 10,374 of CATIYQ010000101.1, forward strand.
TCGCAGGAAATTAGCCTTTTGCGTAATCAGCAGACTGCTAATTTGTCCCGCCGTTTTTCTGCCCATTGGGATTTTATTCGGTCTCCGTCAGGTAGAGCTGTTGGCGTTTGTCAGCATGCTGTCCGCGCCCACCTCCGTTTCCACCTTTACCATGGCCCAGCAAATGGAGGGAGATAGTGACCTGGCAGGGCAGATTGTTGTTTTCACCTCTATGCTTTCTGCTTTTACTATTTTCCTGTGGATTTTCCTCATTAGCCAATTAGGACTTTTATAAACACTCCCCTTTTGCATACACCATACAAGATACAATGCCATGTTTTCCCAGCTATCATTTGCAAAACATGGCATTTTACTGTATAATGATACAAATTATCTTTTTCGTGTATCATCAAAATGAATTGTAAAGGAGAATGTCCATGAATGTAGATTGGCAAATCTTATCTTCCTTAGTTTTGTACTTACTATTTATGGTCGGCATCGGTTTTTATTTTTACGGCAAAAATAATACCCCTACCGATTATTTTTTAGGCAATCGTAAGCTGGGGGCTTGGGTTACTTCCATGTCCGCCCAAGCTTCCGATATGTCCGGCTGGATGCTTATGGGGCTGCCCGGCGCTGTTTATCTTTCCGGCTTCCCAGAAGCATGGACCGCCATTGGGCTAGCATTGGGTACTTATTTCAACTGGCTTTTGGTGGCAAAACGGTTGCGCCAATATACCAAAGTATCCGGAGATTCCATTACTCTGCCGGAGTTTTTCTCTAACCGTTTCCGTGATGACAGCGGCATTTTACGGATTCTTTGTTCTATTTTCATCATTATTTTCTATTTATTCTATACAGCGTCCGGCTTTGTGGCAGGGGCGAAGTTGTTTGCCAGCGTATTCGGCATGACCTATCTGAGCGGTTTGTTGCTTTCCGCCTGTATTATCGTTGTGTATACCTTTGCCGGCGGTTTCCTTGCTGTTTGCTGGACAGACTTTTTCCAAGGTCTTTTGATGCTCTTTGCCGTTGTCCTGGTACCGGGCATGGCCATTAAGTCTATGGGCGGCTTTGGCGCCACCATCGACCAGATTAACGCCTATAACCCCAATTTGCTGAATATGCTGACAGACGCCACCGGCGCGCCTATTGCAGCGCTGACCATTGCTTCCGGTCTTGCTTGGGGATTAGGCTATTTCGGACAGCCTCACATCTTAGTCCGCTTCATGGGCATTGCAAATCCTAACACCGTGAAAAAATCCCGTCGTATCGCTACCGTTTGGGTTATCTTCGCGCTGATTTGCGCCGTACTTATCGGTTTGGTTGGTCGGGTGTTTATTGCAGAGGATTTATCTGCCACCGCCGGGGAAACCATTTATATCACCATGGTCTTAAAGTTGTTCCCGGGTATCATTGCCGGTCTCTTCTTAGCCGCGCTTCTTGCCGCAGTGATGTCCACTGCCGACTCTCAGCTTTTGGTTGCAGCCTCCTCTGTTACGGGAGACTTCTATAAACACCTTTTGCGGAAAAACGCTTCCGATAAAGAATTGATGTGGGTCAGCCGTATGGTCGTTGTGATTATCGCCGTCATTGCCGCATTCATTGCTACCGACCAAGATAGCATTGTTTACCAGTTGGTATCTTTTGCTTGGGCAGGCTTTGGTTCTACTTTCGGTCCCCTCATTGTCTTCTCCCTGTTCTGGCGGAGAATGAACAAAGCAGGGGCTGTTGCCGGCATTATCAGCGGCGGCGTTACTGCTATCGCATGGCATATGCTAGGTCAGAATGTAGGCGGCATTTTCAAATTATACGAATTGTTGCCAGGCTTTGTCGTTTCTTCACTGTTCATCGTTGTGGTTAGCTTATTGACCAAAGCCCCTTCCCAAGCTATTACCGATGAATTTGACCGCTATCCACAGTGTCAAGACTAATTTATCTGCAAATAAAAAAAGCGTACCTGATGTTATATCAGATACGCTTTTTCTTTTTATTGTAATAGGAGGATTATTTTTCTTCAGACGCTGCCTCTTGGACTGCTGTCCCTTTGTCTGTTTCACTAACTTTCGTGAAGACGATTTTCCCGTCTGTCGCCGTTACCAGCACATTGTCTCCCGCTGTAAATTTTCCGGCAAGAATTTCTTCTGCCAGCGGGTCTTCGATTTCCCGTACAATGGTTCGCCGCAGTGGTCTTGCGCCAAATTCACTGTCATAGCCGTTTTGCGCAAGAATATCCAATACCCCGTCTTCTACTTGCAGAGTGATGTTTTGTTCTGCCAGCCGTTTTTCTACCGCAGTCAGCATCAAGCAGGCAATGTTTCTGATTTCTGCTTGGGTCAAGCTGTGGAAGACGATGATTTCATCGATTCTGTTTAAGAATTCCGGACGGAAAACATTTTTTAAGTCTCCCATCACTTTGGCTTTCATGTCTTCATAGGAGTTGGTCTCTTCCGGCTGCTGGCTGGAGATGAAGCCCATAGCGTTTGTTTTTGCTCCGGCAATGGACCGCGCCCCCACATTGGAGGTCATGATGATAACGGTGTTGCGGAAGTCCACCAACCGTCCTTGAGAGTCTGTGAGCCGTCCGTCTTCTAATACCTGCAATAAGATGTTAAATACATCCGGGTGTGCCTTTTCGATTTCATCTAAGAGAACAATGGAATAAGGACGACGACGTACCGCTTCTGTAAGCTGCCCGCCTTCATCATAGCCCACATAGCCGGGAGGCGCGCCTACCAAGCGGGATACAGCGTGCTTTTCCATGTATTCACTCATATCAATACGAATGAGAGAATCTTCCGAGCCGAAAAGGGCTTCGCCTAATGCCCGCGCCAGTTCTGTTTTACCAACGCCTGTGGGTCCTAAGAAGAGGAAGGACCCAATAGGACGTTTAGCGTCTTTTAAGCCGGCTTTGCCGCGGCGCACGGCTCTCGCAATGCTTTTTACCGCTTCCTCCTGACCGATGACTCGCTTGTGCAGGATATCTTCCATTTGCAGGAGCCGTTCCATTTCCTGCTGTTGGAGACGGGAGACTGGGATTCCCGTCCAGCGAGAGAGGACTTGGGCGATTTCTTCTTCCCCCACTTCGCCATTTTTCCCCGCCGCTTGTTTTTCCCATTCGGTGCGAGTTGCCGTTAATTTTTGACTCAGTTCTTTTTCTGCGTCTCGGAGCTGCGCCGCCTTTTCAAAGTCTTGCCCGACGATAGCAGCCTGCTTTTCTTTTTGGAGTTCCGTCAGCTTGTTTTCCATTTCCTTCACGTCAGGAGGCGCCGTGATACCGTCTAACCGCACTTTGGACGCCGCTTCGTCAATGAGGTCGATAGCTTTGTCCGGCAGGAATCGGTCAGAAATGTACCGTTGAGAGAGTTTTACCGCCGCTTCCAGCGCTGCGTCAGTGATTTTCACCCGATGGTGGGCTTCATATTTATCCCGCAACCCTTGTA
>CATIYQ010000102.1 GCA_949739465.1 uncultured Peptococcaceae bacterium
CCTGCAACGGGCAATCCTATCTCGACAGGAAAAAAAGTGGAAGGTGAACCTACCGGATTTCGCGTTGGCAGCAAATGCTATGAAAGCGATTATGACCCCTGGACTTATGAACCCCTTTATTGGAATGGTAAACCTGTTTATAGCAGTGATGAAGTAGGCAAGGGCGGTTATCCTTATATTGATACCCGTTCTGGTCATTACAGATTTCTCTATTATGACCGTTCCCCCAATAAGCCTCAACAGGCACAATTATTTCTGGAAGTGTTCTTTCGCGTAGACGCTAAAGGCGACCCCGGGTTTGCCATTGGCAATACGGAATCTGGGGCGGGGAGATTTGACCCTTCTTCTCCGGACGGTCTGTCTATTGTAGTGCCGAACGGTGATGAGGACGCGCAGACCATCTCCTATGGGACGACGGTGAAAGCGCCTGCCGTGACAGTGCTGACAGAAGAAGAATATAATAACGAAGCAACCAAACCCGTTGACCCTGACCATATGTTCCCGACAACGCCCTCCTCGCCTGGCATCCCCGGCACTGATAAGGGGGAAATCTCTGTTCGGGTAGAATTGGAAGAAACCAAACATTTGGACTGCTTTCCTTATCCTACTGCAGCAGAGGTGAATACGGTTATTCGTCAGATTGGCGGCAGAATTTCCATGGAAAGCAACTATATCTTGCCGACTAATATGATATCCAATGTGGTCAATGAGAATAACGGTTCTGTGCGGTCTCTGTTGGCGTTGATGCCTGACGAGAAGATTCCCAAAGATGAATATTCCGTTGTGTTCAGTATGCGGAATATTGACGATATGGCAGCCCAGGGCATCTCTATGATTTACTTTGAAACGCCTCTTGCTTATGTCGGCTTCCATACGGGGGCGCTGGCTGCTCAGACAGAAGACTATTCTGAATGTAAACTGACTGTGAATAAGTATGGTGTTGATGGCGGCTTTAAGCTGGAAATCTTCCTCAATGATAAACCGGTGGATAGTCTGGACGGTCTCGCTATGCGCATTATCATGCCATATGACAGCGAGAGTGCGCCTGCCGTATCTAACGCTAATGGTGCAGAAACAGAGGATAGTGACACCGTAACAGCGCGGATGTATGGCGCGCCAAGAGGGCAGGATATGTTCAAACAAGGGACAACCGGTACCTACCCTGTGGGATTGCACTATTATGATGCGGAAAATAAATGTATGATTTTCCTCACCTCTGTAACAGGCAATTATTATATTTTTTATAGCGAGCCTATTTCTTTTGCTGATATGGCAGGCTTCGACTGGGCGAAGGAAAGCGTAGACGACCTCTCCAAACGGGGTGTTATCAGCGGTGTTTCCGATACTCGCTTTGATCCTAACGGTCATGTGACCCGAGAACAATTTGCCACCATGTTGGTACGGGCCTTTACGCTGTATAGCCCTAAGGTGACAGATTCTATGGTCTTCACTGATGTGGCGAAAAATGACTTTTATGCGCCCTTTATCGCCTCTGCCTACAAAGCGGAAGTGATTAGAGGGACGACGGAAACCACCTTTTCGCCAAGAGCCGACATCAGCCGACAGGATTTGGCGGTTATCGTTTATCGAACGCTGACTCAGTTGGGTGTAAACCTGCCGTCTACCAGACCTGCTACAACCTTTGCTGATGACAATGCCATCGCGCCTTATGCCAGAGACGCGGTGTATGCCCTTTATCAAGCCGGCATCATTAACGGTGCGGAAGAGGGGCGGTTTAACCCCAACGGCACGGCTACTCGTGCGGAGGCCGCGAAAATCCTCAACGGTGTGCTGAAAGAGGCTGCAGGACTCTTATAATCCTGAAGAAAACATGAAAGAAAAACTGGAAATTTTTTCTTAAAAAAGAGAAAATTTCTATCCCTGGCAATAAATGACCAGGTCAGCCCATAGAATGTAACGTGTAATCAGGCGTTATATTCTGTGGGCTTTTTGTTGACAACCGTTTCCAAAAGTAGTATTATTTGACTGATATAGTGGCAGAAAAAGACGAAAAAGTGTTTTTCTGCCATGGAAAACGTAACCAAATTTCAAAGTAAACGTATTGTATTATGACCAAATTTTAAAAGGAAGGTGGATATATATGAAGAAAAAATTTGGTTCTCGTATGTTGTCAATATTTCTTGCTGGGGCTATGATTTTTACAAATTTCGGCTTTATGACGCCCGAAGCATTAGCTGAGGTTGTAGAATACGCTACACCGGCAACGCAAGCCGAGTTGAATGATGTTGCTCGATGGTTTACTGCTGATAATGGCGCATATGCGAAAGGTTCCTATGCAAAAGTTATTAACGGTACTGTTTATGTATGGGGGGCTAACACCGGCGGCATTCTCGGTATTACCGAGTATGTTGATGCCAATGGTGAAACGGTTCCGGTAGCAAGCGGAACGAATGTTCCTGTACCAACGGCAATTCCGAAAACTGCCTTTAACAATGAAAATGTTGTTAAAATTCAAATGAGTTTTAATACTACGGTTGCGCTGACGGACAAGAACAATGTGTATGCTTGGGGTACTAGACCTAGTGCTGGTTTTACACCCTGTATGACTCCCAGCTTGATTGATACCACAGCCATTCATAGTAAAGGCAGAACGATTGAATCAATCAATGCTGCCGGTCAGATTTTCTATATGATTGACGACCAGGGTGGCGTATATGTTTGCGGTAATGGTGCCGGTATTATGCTTGGTACCGAAAAGAGCAAAACTGCAACGAACGTAGCAGAACCGATTCTTCCTGCTTTGCAAACAGCAGTTGGGAAAGCGGTAATGGTTGCCGGTATGCACTTCGAAACTTCCTATATTTTGAATGATAAGGGGCATCTGTTTGCTTTCGGTCGTAGTAAATGTAATGAAATTCCGGTTGAAACTACTGCGGACGAGGCTACCGATTTGAATACTGTCGTTGAAGAATGGGCTTCTCTGAAATTTACTTATTTGTTTGCGGAAGACCAAGCGGCTCTTGTTGTTGACCAAAACGGCGATGTTTGGGCTTGGGGGAGAAATAACAGTGATCGTTTTGGTTCGCTTGCTAATGGGTATGAAAGAATTGATGCTAACAATAAGGTTTTCGACCATAATGTGTTCCAGAAAAAAGCTACACGTGCTTGGTTGTCCTTTAACCGTTTGGTAGTTTTATGTGATGATAACACTGTTTATGCGCAAGGGGATAACTCCAACGGTGTAATTGTTCCTGGCGGCGGCGCCTCTGTTCCTGCCATGACTCAGATTCTTTTTGATGTTAGCCAATCGTCTACCATTGTTGGTGTTTTCCCTGCTAATAACTCTCAGATGGCAATTACCAAATCTGGTGATATGATTTTTGCAGGGTCTAATGAAACTGGTGGTGCCGGCGATGGTACTACTATCTCAAAACCTGCTGGTACTACCACAACTGTTACATCTTCTACTATGCCTCCTTCTGCTCCGTTGACTAAGAACGCGGTTAGTTATGAATTAGAAATAATTGAAGATGGTAAAACAGTTTATTACAGACCGGTTGCTTCCGGTAATGGTACAAAATATACCAAAATCGTTGGTAATAGTTCTGCGACAACAGTTGAAAATATTACTGTAGACGCAGGGACAACTTTCAAATTAAATGTTTTCTTTGAAGACTTTGGTAAAATCAATACTTTCGTAATGCCGATTCGGTTTAATCCGAAGCATTTAGAAGTGGTAAACGGCAATGGTAAGGCGTATAGCCGCAACTCCGAAGTGGTAACGCCGGGGGCTATTGGCGCATCTGTGGGGATTGAACAGAAATTTACTGTAAAAGATTGGAACGGCGGTTCTCTTGCTGTCGGTACGACAACCAATACTTATCCAAAAATTTCTAACTCTGACGGGTGGGTATCCGTAGCTGGTTACTCTGCTGACCCAAAACCTGTTATTGACGGTAAAGTAAAAATGTTCTCTATTTCTTTCCGTGCTAGAGAGACGGTAAAGGATAACGGTATTGCCTTTGACTTTGCTACTTCTGAAAACGTTCCCAGTGGTACCGGCATCACCATTTTAGGTTCCGGTTATGATGTTACCGCTAACGGTTTGCCTAATGGCAAAGCCTATTGGTCTCTTTATAATGCTTCCAACGAAGGCGGTGAAAGCGGTTACTATGAATTTAATAGCGAACCATTCCCACGCTTTAGCAGCAAATTGGTAATGCTGAACTCTTTGGGCATGTCCTTGACTTATGGGGCGGCTAACAATCCTATTGAGTTAAATGAAACAGAGGATGCTGCGTTTAATCCAAGTTGGACTATTAACTGGTCTAACACTAGCGTTACTTATAAGCTGACGGCTGACCCTTATCATATGGATGGAAGTAAAAAAGTTCCCGGGGCTTCTTTCCCACAGGTAAACTGGAGCTTTGATTCAGAATATGTACCGGACCCCACTAACCGAGACCGTACCTGGGAAGACTATATTACTATTATTGATACGCAAGATACCTATGTTACCTTTAAGGTTAACCCCGACTTCAAGCCGATAACAAATGAAGCTTCTGGTTGGATAAAGGTAACGGCAACCAGCCAACAGTATCCCTCTATCAGTACCACTTATCACCTCTGCTTAAAGAACTTCGCTGCGCCGGCTACCTTGGAATTGGCGCAGAAGGATAGCGATGGTAACCTGGTACAGCTGGGCGATGGTCAAGAAATGATTTATCATTATCGCTCTGATGAAAATGAAGATCGTGTATTCTGGGTAGACTTTGGTGGTGCGCCAGAAAATAAGGAAGTGGTTTGGTCTCTCTTAGATAAAAACGGTGACCCAATCGACATCTCTGACCCTGACGCAAAGGTTACCTTTAGAAGAAACGATGATGGTTCTGTGACCATTGACCCTCACTACACCACAGCAGGGGATGATTACCTTATTCTCCATGTGGAATCCTTGTATGATTCTAATAAATTTGACGAAGTAAAGATTAAGATTCATCTTTATGCGACCAACCTTGGTTTCAAGCCGGATGTTGTTCGGATGGCTGTCATGAAAGACGGCGTGCCTAGCACTATTGATTTGAGTCCATACTTACAAGTACAGCCGATAGACGTATATGATACTAACTATACCTGGGCAATTGTTGGAACGCCTTCTCGTGAACCTAGTAACGCTAAGGATGATGAGGGTAATTATGTTGATGGTTTCACTCCTGGTATGACGGTAAACTATGGTACATTGGGTTCTGGCAGCACAGCGGCTACCTTTACTGCTTTCGAATGGGCTACTCCTGCCGCTGATAGTGATAATGACTTAGAGGAAGAGTTTGTTACCGTACGTGTAACAGAAACACTCTCCGGGAAAACTGCCGATATTAAAATCGCCATTATGGACTTGAACTCTCCTATCGGCATTGACCAATTTGTTGCAACCAATAACTTAGGATTTGTAAACGATACGGTTATGGTTAAGGGCGGTTTGCAATTGGGTGATATCATTACTTTCTATGAAACCTATGAAAAGGCTCTTAATGGCATGCCTTACGGCGGTTCTACCACAATTGTGGAAGGGATGTATCCATACTTTACCTTTGTGGTAGGGAACAGAGACGGTAGTCTTATGTCTGGTGCAGGTGGCTTCTTAGCTGTTCAAATAACTCGTACAGATAGTGCTACCGGTATTACCACTACTTATGACCCAGTGCCGGTAAGCTATTCTGCAGAACCATCCTTGGTAGACGGTTATGCGCACCTCTTTGGTAAAAACACCGGTTCTGTTGCCGATAAGGATATTCGTATCGACTTAGAAGGTCTCAACTTCAAAGAAACAGTTTATACTGACTCTTCCGGTTACTTTAAGTTTACCAAGTATATTGCGCCTGGTATTTACAACATGGTAGTATCCAAACAGAATTACCTGACGCGCCGAATGGAACCAAAATCCAGCGGTGTGGGGGGGCTTACCATTCAGGTAAATGACGACGGGGAATTCCATATTTCTACTTACAATCAACCGATTATACTCTTCCCTGGCGAACTTACCAATGATAATGCTATTAATGTTCAGGATATTAACTACTATGTTTCCAGATGGGTAGGTCAATATGACGGTAACATTACGGACTTCGATGCATACGATTTCTTTGAAGATAACGTAATTTCCCTGAAAGACCTGGAACTGCTCTTGATGAGAAAAGACTGGGTAAGCGGTTCTTATCCAATCTGGAGTGTTCCTGAACAGAGATAATAAGTGGCACATAAAATCAAATTGATTTTTCATCCGGGGTGGGGTTTTCCCTTCCCCGGATAAGCCGCAAAGAGACGTCGCGGTGGTGACGTCTTTTTGTGGCTTATCCGGAACTCGGCAGAAGATTAAAACATAAAATATATGGACAGGCAAAATAGACTTTACGGCAAAAGGAGGGATACACATGAGAACAAAAGAGTTGAAACGTATTTTTATTACTCTTTTTACATGTCTTTTTTTGCTGGAGCAGATTCTTGGTCCCGCTGTAGCTATAGCGACGGTTTCCGATGATTACGAGATGATTGGTGACTATGATGACGTTGCGTCTTTGTTGCCTGATGGTGATAATGCAGAACTGCCGGAGAATGACGTCACCTCTTCTGACCCGGAACAAGAGGAATCTGACGAGGAAAATGATAATCCTACTGATGATGAGTCCTCTGTTGATGGCAATGAAGTAGAAGAGATGTTGCCCTCTGGTGAGGGGCAAGATATACTATTGCCTGATATGCCGCCGGAGATTCTGATTCCTGGTGCAATGACCAATGCTCTGCCTACGGCAAAAGTTACCCATGGCAATCATAACGGCATTGTATTTGATACGCCTCTTGTTGCCAGCGACGCAACAAGCGCAGGCACTTCCATTAAAACAAGTGGTAATTACTATCTAGATTCAGATTTGTATCTACCTGTTGGGGGCATTGTGTTTGACGGAAATATTACGGTAAATCTCTGTCTGAACGGACATTCTATTACAGCTATTCATCCTCTTACCGGTGCTGTCAGCCCCAGCTTTGCTGCAACAGGGTTGATTATCTTGAAAAACGGTGCTGCGGTTAATATCTATGACTGTTATAGTGGGGATACCCATGGCGGCGATTGTGTACACACCATTGGGGACGGTCGTGACCCGCGGGAGTTGGTGGATGTATACGGCGGTCTTATTGGTGGTGTGACAAAATCCGGTATCCATGTCAATAAAGGTGAATTGCATATGTATGGCGGTACTATAGCCGGTTGCAGACCGTCATCTAATGGGGCAATTTATCTCCAGCATGGGACGGTAACCTTAGAATCAGGCGTTTCTGTTTGTTATAATCGTTCTACCGGAACGACCAGTACCGGCGGTGGTATTTCTGTGTACAAGCGTCCTGATAACATTCTTACCATTAATGGCGCGGCGGTGGAAGAAAACATGGCTGTTCAAGCCGGCGGCGGTGTTTATCTGGGCTCCAGGGCGCAGCTGGTGGTAAACGGCGGCAGTATTTCTGGTAACAAAATCATTACCAACCAATCGGGGCAAACGTGTAGCGGCGCAGGCATTTACGCGTCCGCTCTGTCGGAAATGACGCTGAACGATGCGAGGATTTGTGATAACGTTGCGTCTACCGGCACCGGCGGTATTTATGTGAGTACGGGATGTACCCTTGATGTCTCCGGTGAAACGATTATTGACGGCAATATTGTCAGTGACGGGTCTATTTCTTTTGATGATAATATGACTGCGCCTGTTAGCCATTTCAAGGGAAATCCTGTTAATGTGGGGCTTTATTGCAATGCAAAAAACACTTCCACCAATCCAGTTATTACGGTAATCGGGGCTCTGACCAGCTCTGCCAAAATCGGTATTACCAGTAAGAGCGATAACGGCACTTTATCCACTGCACACTCTCTTGTTGTTGCAAAGGCTGCTGACAGCTATAATGACGGTGCTCTTCCTAATGCGGACTTTGGCAAACTTTATAGCGATGATAAAGAACGTTCTTTGCTCTGGTTGGATAACCAAGCAGAAATTAGTACCGGACGTGTTCATTATATCTGCGGCGCGGAATGTACCCATCTTGTCAATGGTGAACCAATCCACAGTCAGACTATTTATAACCCCAGTTCCATTGGGTATGCAGGTGGTTCACCGGAAAGCGGCAGTTATTACATTGAAAGCAATATGGAATTGAATCAACCTATTGTCATTCGCAATGGCAAGGTCGTTAATATTTGCTTTAACGGACATGAAATCCGCAATATGACCGGTTCTGTTTTTATTGTGGAAAAGGGCGGTGTGCTGAACTTATGCGACTGTTATGGTGACCGTTCTCATGATGTCGTAGCGGATGAATTTGTACACTCTTATCGGAATCCCTGCTCCAAGGTGGAACGTACTGTCGAAGGGGGATTAGCGGTAGGGCATTTCTGGCTGGCCCGTCAATCGGGCGGTGTTATTGTTGACGGCGGTGAATTCAACTTGTTTAGCGGCTTAATCGCCGGCGCCTGTAAGCAAAGCGGCGTCGAGGTGGTAAACGGCGGTAACTTTACCATGTGGGGCGGCTCGGTCAATGATAACTATAAAGTGGGTAACGGTGCCGGTATTTATGTGGATAACCGTTCTACCTTTGATTTGCGCGGCGGTGAAATTCGCTTTAACCGTGCCACCGAAGATGGCGGTGGTATTTACTCTGAAAAAGGATTTACCCTTTCCGGTAATTTAAATGTATCAGGAAATGTGACCAATATTTTTGAAAATAACATCTTTATTCCTGCCGGTGTTTTACTCGATGTAACGGACGCTGTGACAGGGCAGATTGGTGTTAAGATGGAAAGAGTTCAGGGCGTATTCACAACTGGCGGTAAGGCTGCAGCCTATGTGGATAGCTTCAAAGCGGATGCTACCGGCGGCACGTATGTTGACGTACAAGGCAAGGAGCTTTGTCTGACCGGTTATGGCATTCGTTATCAACCGACCAGTGAAAGTCGCACTGTGGTCATGCGCAGTCCTGAAAATGTCATCAGTTATCAGTGGTATGAAGTGAAAGAAACGCCTTTGACAGGTGCGGACGTCATTTCTTCCTTGTGTACTTATAATACCGTCAGTGGTTTATGGGAATATATTTTCCCGCCGCTGGAAGAGGGAGAAGTGATGTCGGATAGTCTTGAATGTCTGACGGTAGCGCTGAATAAGGGGGATACACTTCGCCTGAAACCGCAAACCGATATTTCCAGTGTTGCTTTGCTGAAGGTAGTGACCACTTCTGATGGTGACTTTACCGAAACAGTTGCTTACAGTGAAACCCCGGCTAAAGACGGTAGCTTCTATGTAGCGGCGCCTGAAAGAGGTAAGTATATCTTGGCGGCTGTTCAGCCGGAAGATGCGGATGGCAACGGCATATGGCAGGTTGGCAGCCGCTTTGCTGCTGAAATCAGCTTGTTCCGTTGTGGTAAAGCAGTGGTTCACCAGACCGGTCCCGGATATACCGGTGCCGACGGCACTATGGTTATTTGTGAAGTTCATTATGTCGGTGATGAAGTGGTTGTTTATTCGGAACCTTTTGTAGCAGGGTCTCACGAACATATTTTATGCGGGGGGGCTAATTGCAATCATAATCCTGAACATACTGATTTGATTTCGTTCACACCGATTGCATCTAACTTGGACGGCGAGTTGTTGGTAGGAGCAAACGCTGTAAAAGATTTGACCTTGCGCAGCGGTTATTATGCTGTTGTCTGTGATATGAAACTTCCAAAATCTATTACGATAAACGGCAATGTTACTATCTGTCTGAGAGGTCATCAGATTGTTGCGGAAAAAGATTATGCCGTAAAACTTGCGCCCGGCGCAACATTCTCTTTGTGTGATTGTACAGATACATATGGCGGGTTGCAGTCCGAGGCAGGCGGCGGGTTGTATTTGCCTGATAACGCAACCGCTACCATTTATGCGGCGGATATTAGAGGCAGCCGCAGTGACGACCAGGCAGGGGGCATTTATGTATCGCCGAAAGCGAAACTGGAACTCTCCTCTCGTGTAAAAGTAACCGATAATCGTGTTTTAGCAATTTCCAGTCCGACGGGAGAAGAAATGGATTGTAATGTTTACTTGGCAGGCGGTGCGAAAATCATTCTCTTTGAGGGCGTTTCTGATTATATGGAAATCGGCGTTACTGCCGAGGATATCAGCGATGTGTTTACAGATGGGGCCGGGGGGCTTAGCGCGTTGAATTGCTTCTTCTCCGATATGCCCGGCAGATTCATTAAGGTAACCGGTACGGAACTTGCTTTCTTAAAACCGTTTATCGTCTTACAGCCCACATCGTCCCGACCTACTGTGGTGTTAAATAACGCAGAAGGGGCAGTGTTCCAGTGGTATCAGGCAGAAGGCACTACCGTAACGGACCGCACTGTTAGTGGTCGTAACAACGGTCGTTATGACAGTGAAAGCGGTACATGGCAACCTGCTGCCAGCGGCGTTTGCTTCACGGTAGGTTTGGACGCCGGTGAGATTTTGCGGCTGGTGCCTGCAGAAAATTGGACCAATGATGTGAAGGTCACTTTGACTGGAGACCAACTATCCGAACCTCTCGAATTGTTCCGCGTGGATGATATGTATCAATGGACAGCGGAGAAAAAAGGCGAGGTAACGGTAACCTTAACTTATCCGGGCAGCGCGTCTATCCCTTCGCTCTCTGCCGAAATTTATCAGGTAACAACAGCGTTGGAGGGCTTGACTACTGCAACCTATTCGGGGGAGGCAGGAGCTTATGTCTGCATTGTGACTTATGAAGACGGCATGACGCTGCAATCTAATCTGATCGTCCTGACAAAGGCAGTTTCTCCTAATAAGGGCAGCGGTCCTATCGGCGGCGGTTGGAAAGATAAAACCGATGATGTGGTAAAAGATGGAGGATTGCCTTTTACCGATGTGAAAGAGGGCGCTTGGTATTACGATAATATCAAAGAAGCCTATGAGGCGGGCCTCATCGAAGGGGTGGAAAAAAACCTCTTTGCACCGAGGGATAACACTACCCGCGCTATGGCTGTGATGATGTTGTGGCGTATGGCAGGCGAGCCTGAGCCGCACAGTAAGACGGTGTTTGTGGATGTCGAGCCGAAGGACTATTATTACAAAGCGGTTTGCTGGGCTGATGAAAATAAGATTGCCGTTGGGTTGGATAAAACCCACTTTGCACCTGACAGATACATCAGTCGGGAACAAATCGTGACGCTGCTTTATCGTTATGCCACCATCAACGATGGCATGATGATGGAAAATTGGCAAGCCTTAAACTTCCGTGATATGCCTGCCGACTGGGCAATGGTAGCCTTTGAGTGGGCTGTGGCGGACGGCATTATTGAGGGCAGAGACGATGGCATCCTTGACCCGAAAGCCTTTGCTACCAGAGCTGAAGTTGTGGCGATCCTCAACCGGTATCGGTTGCGGGACGAAGACGACGACTAAAATACATAAAAAAGAGAACATCTGTTAGGATGTTCTCTTTTTTTAGATGGAGTTAGAAGCTACCGCCGCCCTGCTCTTTAATAGCCAGCCGGGCTAAGAAATCACAGCGGTTGTTTTCTACATTATCGGCGTGACCTGCTACCTTGTGCCAGGTAATCTTGTGGTAGGTGGAGAGTTTTAAGAGGGCTTTCCATAGGTCTTGGTTTTCCACAGGATTTTTTTTGCTGTTAACCCAGCCGTTTTTGCTCCAGTTTGCTACCCAGCCTTTGGTAAAACCATTGATAAGGTAAGCGCTGTCGCTGTATAAATCCACCATACAAGGTTCTTTCAAGAGAGAAAGTCCTTCGATGGCGGCAGATAATTCCATTTTTTGATTGGTGCTTAAGGGGGCGTAACCATATATCTCTTTGCGGTGGGGCCCAAACATGAGCACTGTACCCCAGCCGCCGGGACCGGGATTGCCGGAACATGCGCCGTCGGTGTAGATTGTCACTTGTTTCATGGTGTTTTCCTCCGTTCTGTTCTTTGGGTATTCTGCTTTTAGGGGAAAATCTCCTGCCTGAAAATATTTTAATCAAAAATTAACAAATCCTGACCGTTTTTTACTTTTAACATTGGGGGAGAAATGATATACTAGAAGAAATCGTAGACAAGGTCGGTGAAAGCATGACGGAACACGACGAAACATTAGAACCAAATGCAGAAATAAACGCTCCTATTGATTGGGTGCTGGATTTATATGGCGACCTGCCTTTGCAGCAGATTAACAATCTTTCCTTTGACCAGTTGAAGGAAATTGCGACGAAAGCCCAGCAGACGGCGGAGGAAGCCAATGAAATCGCCGCCCAAAAAGAGGCTGCTGCAAAAGAAGCGGAACGGGCGGCGCAAATCGCCCGCATGGCGTCTGCTGATGCGGACCAAGCCAAACAATCTGCCGCTGAAATTACCAGTAAGGCAGAACTGCTCCTGAATAAGCTGCGGGAAGAGGAAGCCAAAGAACAAGCCCAGCAAGCCGCAACCCTTGCCCAAGAAAAACAAGCGGCGCTCACGAAAATAGAACAAGAGCTGGCAGAGCTGGAGGCAAAGCTGGCTGTCGCCCAGCGGGAAGCGGCAGAAGCCCAAGAGCAGGCGGCTGTGGCGAAAGCAACGCCCGGTAGCTTCTGGCAAGACGCGGAAGCTGCTCCTGATGATGAACGAAAGGAAGTCATCGAAACGGAGCGCGCTTATGCCGTGGCGGTATCTACCTCAGCCCTGGCGGAAGACGCCCAGAAAAAAGCGGACGAGCTGCAAGAGGAATACCACGCCAATAAAAAAGAACAAGCCGCCCTTGCTACAGAAATCGAAAAGTGGCTGGCAAAAGAGGAAAACGCCCAGTCTGCTATGACTCGCGCCCAACGGAATCAGGAGGTCTTGGCGAAGAAAATTGCGGATAAAGAATTTTCTTTCAAAGAAGAGGATGTTTTCACGGAACGACAGGATCATTTTGCTGCTGTTACCAAAGAGGAAGTTCCCATTTTTAAGGAGAAGAAATCTCACCCGTTTCTGAGCTTTTGCCTGTTCTTAATATTGGTAGTGGCGGCGGCGCTGACCATTAAAACATTTGTTCTGCAAATTGCCAATATCTCCGGGGAATCCATGTATCCGACCCTCCATGACGACGATAAGGTGCTGGTGAGTATGGTTAGCTATTATCTGGGGGCCCCGGAACGGGGAGATATCGTCATTATTTCTTCAGCGGAGCGGTTTAGCGATAAATATATCAAACGGATTATTGCGCTCCCCGGCGAGCATATCGTGATTAAAAACAATCAGGTATTTGTCGATGATACCTTGTTAGAGGAAGATTATTTGACCAACACTTATACCAACGGCAATATCGACACCATTGTGCCGGCGGAAAGCTACTTTGTTATGGGGGATAACCGTACGAAGAGCTCTGACAGCCGCAGCGGTTCTATCAGCTTTATTAAGCGGGAGGAAATCGTCGGCAAGGCCTTTTTGGTAATCTATCCCAAAGATAATTGGAAGAAACTGGATTAGTGTAGAAAAGAGAAAAACGGAGGACAAGCTGTATGTCTAGATATCTATTTACTTCCGAATCGGTAACGGAAGGACACCCGGATAAAATCTGTGACCAAATCTCCGACGCAGTGTTAGATGAAATCCTCTCCAAAGACCCCAAGGCGCGGGTTGCCTGTGAGACCTGCTGCACCACGGGGATGGTCATGGTTATGGGGGAAATTACCACCGACTGTTATGTGGACATTCCCAGCATTGCGCGGAAGGTCATCTTAGATATTGGTTATGATCGTGCCAAATATGGCTTTGACGGTAACACCTGCGCCATTATTACCGCCATTGACGAGCAGTCTGCCGATATCGCCTTAGGGGTGGACAATGCTTTTGAATATCGGGAACAACAGGAAGAAGAAAAGCTCTTTACCACAGGGGCGGGGGACCAGGGACTGATGTTTGGCTTCGCTTGCGACGAAACCCAAGAGCTGATGCCGCTGCCTATTTCCCTTGCCCATAAGTTGGCGCGGAAATTAACGGCGGTGCGGAAATCGGGCGTTTTGGGCTATTTGCGTCCTGACGGCAAAACTCAGGTGACGGTAGAATATGAAGACGGCAAGCCCCTCCGTGTAGATACGGTAGTCATCTCTTCGCAGCACGCCGCTGAAATCACTTTGGAGCAGATTCGCAAAGACATCAAAGAACAGGTCATCGATGCCACCATTCCCGCAGAGCTGATGGACGAACAGACGAAAATCTTTATTAACCCGACAGGGCGGTTTGTTATCGGCGGTCCGCAGGGAGACAGCGGACTTACGGGGCGGAAAATCATCGTGGATACTTACGGTGGTTATTCTCGCCATGGCGGCGGCGCTTTTTCGGGGAAGGACGCCACGAAAGTGGACCGTTCCGCAGCATATGCTGCTCGCTATGTAGCGAAAAACATTGTGGCGGCAGGACTGGCAAGGAAATGTGAAGTCCAGCTGGCATATGCCATTGGGGTGGCAAAGCCTGTTTCTATCATGGTGGATTCCTTTGGCACGGGAGCGGTCAGCGACGAAATCATCGCTCAGGCGGTGGAACAAGTCTTTGACTTACGCCCGGAAGCCATTATCCACACATTGGATTTAAGAAAGCCCATCTACCGTCAGCTTGCCGCCTATGGGCATATGGGACGGGAAGACCTAGATATTTCTTGGGAAAAGACCGATATGACGGAGCGGCTCTTGGCGGCTTGTAAGGCGTTGCAGTAAGCAGATAAATCATTTAGATAAGAGAAAGAGGAAACGAAAACAATTTATTTTCGTTTCCTCTTTTTTGTTTGGGGCGGCTAGAAAG